>NZ_JBHXME010000011.1:0-105406 GCF_042721125.1 Streptomyces sp. NPDC058469 | reverse complement strand
CGCGATGTCGCCGTAGACGGGCGATGGTTCGACGTGGCCCGGCGTGATGGTCCGCCGGAGGGGTGGTGTTTTGCCTGCGGGCCGGGTGGGGGCTGGTCGCGCGGTTCCTCGCGCCCCTTTGGGGCGCGCGGCTGTTTCGCGCCTGGCTACCGCCCTGAGCGGCCCGCGCGGCGTCCCGACGGGGCGCTACGCCGGGGCCGCATCGCCCCGTCGGTTGGCCTGCGGCGTCCTCGCGGCTGCACGCCCCGAGGACGGTCGCGCCCTGAAGGGGCGCGGGGCTGTATCGATGTGCGGCTCCGCCGCGTGGGCGCGACCAGCCCCCACCGGCCCGCGGACAAAAAACCGCAGACAACGGACCGCTAGACGACCGGCTTCCCGGTCAACTCCACGCCGGCCGCCCGCAGTTCCTCCAGTGCGCGGTCGGTCGTCTCCTTCGCAACCCCGGCCGTGAGGTCCAGCAACACCTGCGTACGGAACCCTTCCCGCACGGAGTCCAGGGCCGTCGCCTTCACACAGTGATCGGTCGCGACCCCGACGACATCCACCTCGTCGATCTCCCGCGCCCGCAGCCAGTCCCCGAGCGACACCCCGTTCTCGTCGTGCCCCTCGAACCCGCTGTACGCCGCCGCATACGCCCCCTTGTCGAAAACCGCGTCGATCGCGCCGGAGGCGACCACGGGCGCGAAGTTGGGGTGGAAGCCGACGCCCTCCGTGCCCGCGACACAGTGCGCGGGCCAGGAGTGGGCGTAGTCGGGGTTGTCGGCGAAGTGGCCGCCGGGCGCGATGTGGTGGTCGCGGGTGGCCACGACGTGCCGGTAGCCGGCGGGCGCCTGCCCGATCAGCTCGGTGACGGCGGCGGCCACGTCGGCACCACCGGCCACCGCGAGACTGCCTCCCTCGCAGAAGTCGTTCTGCACGTCAACGACGATCAAGGCGCGGCGCATGGTGGTGTCCTTCGACGGTGGGCGAGATTCGAGCCTAGAGACTTCGGCGGCACTGCGGGAGGGTGCACCCCTAATTTTCGTACGGGTCTTAACCAGCGGGTCTTGGTCGGCGGTTCTTAACTACCCGACCGCAGATGCACGTACTCCGTCGGAAGAACAGCCTCCCCGCGCGACAACTGGGCCGCCGACAACGGCAGGTTGGCCCGCGCGACAGCGTGCCGGTCCCGTACGACGTCCAGCGGCTCGCGGGCGACGACCTCACCGCCCTTGACCAGCTCGACGAGCAGTTGCCGGTCGGCCAGCTCGGCCGGGACCGGCCCGGTGCCGATCACCTCGGCCTCCGCGATCCCGTCGCCGTCCAGCCGCCGTGCCGCCCACTTGCGCCCGCCGATCGACGTCTTGCCGCCGCTGGACTTCTTCGCGACCGGCACCAGCGGCGCCTTCGGGTCGGCGGACTCCGCGCGGGCGACCAGCTTGTAGACCATCGAGCAGGTCGGGTGCCCGGACCCGGTCACCAGCTGGGTGCCGACGCCGTACGCGTCCACGGGCGCCGCCGCCAGCGAGGCGATGGCGTACTCGTCCAGGTCGGAGGTCACGACGATCTTCGTGTTGACGGCGCCCAGCTCGTCCAGCTGCTGCCGCACCCGGTACGCGACGAGCAGCAGGTCGCCCGAGTCGATGCGGACGGCGCCCAGTTCGGGCCCGGCGACCTCGACCGCCGTACGGACCGCCTCGGTGACGTCGTACGTGTCGACGAGCAGCGTGGTGTTGCGGCCCAGCGAGTCCACCTGGGCCTGGAACGCGTCGCGTTCGTTGTCGTGGAGCAGGGTGAAGGCGTGCGCGGAGGTGCCGACGGTCGGGATGCCGTAGCGGAAACCGGCCGCGAGGTCGGACGTGGTGGCGAAGCCGCCGACGTAGGCGGCGCGGGAGGCGGCGACGGCGGCCAGCTCGTGGGTGCGGCGGGCGCCCATCTCGATCAGTGGGCGCTCCCCGGCGGCGGAGGCCATGCGGGAGGCGGCGGCCGCGATCGCGGAGTCGTGGTTGAGGATGGAGAGGATCACCGTCTCCAGGAGCACGCACTCGGCGAACGAGCCCTCGACCCGCATGATCGGCGAGCCCGGGAAGTACACCTCGCCCTCCGGGTAGCCCCAGACGTCACCGCTGAAGCGGTAGGCGGCGAGCCACGCCAGGGTCTCCTCGTTGACGACGTTCCGCTCGCGCAGGAAGCCGAGGACGTCCGCGTCGAACCGGAAGTTCTCCACCGCGTCGAGCACGCGTCCGGTGCCCGCGACGACGCCGTAGCGACGGCCCTCGGGCAGCCGGCGGGTGAAGACCTCGAAGACCGAACGCCGGTCGGCCGTCCCCGCCTTGAGGGCGGCCTGCAGCATCGTCAGCTCGTAGTGGTCGGTGAAGAGCGCCGTCGAGGGAACGTCCACCGGCAGCCCAAGGTCCGCTACGTCCACTGAACTCTCCTGGTCGTGGTTTTCCGGGTGCCCCCAGGTCCGCCGGGGGTCCGGGGGTCGTCCCCCGGTGTGTGCCGCATGACGATGGATCGTACTCCCATCTCGTCACTCTGACGATTTGTGGGGTCCATTTGTGCGGAGGCCCCCTTGTGGTGGCAGCATGGGCCGTGTGACGTCACCCGCACCCCTGGAGATCGAACGCACCGAGTCGGCGGAGGAGGTCTTCGCCGTACCCGAGCCGGACGTTCCTTGGGTCACGATCGTCCACAACGACCCGGTCAACCTCATGAGCTATGTCGCGTACGTCTTCCAGACGTACTTCGGCTACTCCAAGGACAAGGCCCACAAGCTCATGCTCGACGTCCACCACAAGGGCCGCGCGGTCGTCTCCAGCGGAAGCCGCGAGGAGATGGAGCGCGACGTGCAGGCGATGCACGGCTACGGTCTGTGGGCCACCCTCCAGCAGGACCGGAAGTAGCGACCCATCCCGATGCCAGGACACTTCGAACCGCTCCGCGACGGCGGCGCCGCCGTCGCCCTCGATGACGTCGAGATCTCGATCATCCGCTCGCTGGCCGTCCAGCTCCTGGAGCTGATCGGCCCCGGCCCGGGTGAGAACGCCTCCGCCGACCCCCTCGCCGAACTCTTCGCCGAGGGCCCGAGCGAGCCGCCCGCCGACCCGGTGCTCCGGCGCCTGTTCCCGGACGCCTACACCGACCCGGAGCAGGCCCCCGACTCTCCGCAGGACGCCGAGGAGAAGCTGGCGCACTCCGCCGAGTTCCGCCGCTTCACCGAGAACGACCTCCGGGCCGGCAAGCGCGAGAACGCCCTCGCGGTCGTCCGCACCCTGGACTCGCTGACCCCCGGCGGCGACGGCGGCGCGATCCTCAAGCTCACCGCCGAGGAGTCCCGGCAGTGGCTCGGCTCGCTCAACGACCTGCGCCTGGCGATCGGTTCACGCCTCGACATCACCGACGAGGACGACACCGACGACCTCTACCGGCTCCCGGACGAGGACCCGCGCAAGCCGATGGTGATGGCGTACCTCTGGCTGGGCGGGCTCCAGGAGACGCTGGTCAACACCCTGATGCGCTGACCGCGACAGCCGCCGTTCCGGTTGATCGGAGTTCGATCGGAGTCCGCTCAGAGGACGCTCAAATCCGGATAACGATCGCGTCACCGCCGTGGCCGGGAATGCCGCGCCCGGCCGCGTTTTGTCCGCTTCTCCCTGTGGCGCGCGCCACAAACTCCGCCGCTGGCCTCCGACGCGACCGTGATAGATCTTCACGACGCCCGGCGGACGCCACCCATGTCCCGCCGGGTTCGCCGTACGCCGACGGACCTCGGCCGGGCAGCTCCAGTCCATGGGGGGATTCGGAGAAAGGCGCACCACACATGACCTCCGCTCAGGTCGAGACGGACAAGACCCCCGAGGAGGGGTACGAGCGCGGGCTCGGCAGCCGTCAGGTCCAGATGATCGCGATCGGCGGTGCCGTCGGCGTCGGACTGTTCCTGGGAGCCGGGGCGAACATCGCCAAGGCCGGTCCCAGCCTCATCTTCATGTACGCCCTCGCGGGCGTGATCATCTTCTTCATCATGCGGGCGCTGGGCGAACTGCTCCTGTACCGCCCGGTGTCGGGCTCCTTCGCGGAGTACTCGCGCGAGTTCCTCGGCCCGTTCTTCGGCTACTTCACCGCCTGGACGTACTGGCTGATGTGGGTGGTGACCGGCATGGCCGAACTCACGGCCGCCGCCATCTACGTCAACTACTGGTTCCCCGCCGTCTCCCAGTGGGTGACCGCGCTCGCCTTCCTGGTCATCCTCTTCGTGGCCAACCTGATCTCGGTGAAGCTCTTCGGCGAGATCGAGTTCTGGTTCTCGATGGTCAAGGTCACCGCCCTGATCGGCATGATCGTGATCGGCCTGGGCGTGCTCACCTTCGGCTTCAGCAGCGCCGGTGACACCGCCTCCGTCGCCAACCTCTGGCAGTTCGACGGCTTCTTCCCCAAGGGCATCGGCTCCTCCCTGATGACCCTCCAGGGCGTCATGTTCGCCTACCTCGCCGTCGAGCTGGTCGGCGTCACCGCGGGCGAGTCCGAGAACCCGGAGAAGACCCTCCCCAAGGCGATCAACACCCTCCCGTGGCGCATCGCCCTCTTCTACGTCGGCGCCCTCACGGTCATCCTCTGCGTCGTGAAGTGGACCGAATTCGCCCCGGGCGTCAGCCCGTTCGTCGAGGCCTTCGCGAAGATCGGCATCCCGGCGGGCGCCGGAATCGTCAACTTCGTGGTCCTGACGGCCGCCCTCTCCTCCTGCAACTCGGGCATGTACTCCACGGGCCGCATGCTCCGCACCCTCGCGGACAACGGCGAGGCCCCGCGCGTCTTCAGCAGGCTGTCCGCCTCCAAGACCCCGGCGACCGGCATCACGATCTCCGTCGCCTTCATGGGCATCGGCGTGGTCCTCAACTACATCGTCCCGGAGAAGGCGTTCGGCTACGTCACCTCGGTCGCCACCGCCGCCGGCATCTGGACCTGGCTGATGATCCTGATCAGCCACGTCCTCTACCGCCGCGCGGTCGACGCGGGCCGCCTCCCGGCCTCGTCCTTCCCGGCCCCGGGCGGCGCGAAGTTCTCCTACGTGGCCATCGCGTTCCTGCTCTTCGTCACCGGCCTCATCGCCTACGACCCCGACTCCCGCGTCTGCCTCTACGTGATGGTGGGCTGGACCCTCGCCCTGGCCGGCGGCTGGTTCGCCCTCAAGTCCCGCAACCCGCGGGTCACCGAGCGCCGCGAGCCGGAGTTCGAGAAGGTCGGCTGATCACTCGGCTCACCATGTGGGCCGTCCCGTACCACCACTCGGTACGGGACGGCCCTTCTGCTTATCCTGACGACCATGCCGACCCTGACCATCACCCAGGCCCTCTTCGACCAGATCGTCGCCCACGCGCGCGCGGACCACCCCGACGAGGCGTGCGGAGTCGTCGCGGGCCCGGTGGGCGAGGGCCGCCCCGAGCGCTTCGTCCCGATGCTGAACGCGGCCCGCTCGCCCACGTTCTACGAGTTCGACTCGCAGGACCTGCTGAAGCTCTACCGCGAGCTGGACGACCGCGACGAGGAGCCGGTGATCATCTACCACTCCCACACCGCGACCGAGGCCTACCCCTCCCGCACCGACATCGCCTACGCCAACGAACCCGGCGCCCACTACGTCCTGGTCTCCACCGCCGACTCCGACGAGGCCGGCCCCTTCCAGTTCCGCTCGTACCAGATCCTGGAAGGCGAGGTCACGGAGGAGGAGGTCAAGGTGGTGGAGTCGTACTGATCCGGTCCTGATCTCGTACTCCGGATGAAATCCGTCCGAAGTGTGAGATCCCCTACCGAGGACCGGACAGGGAATCGATACGATGAGCGCATGGTTCTTCTCGACGTGAGCGACAAGGCGCCGGGCACGCTGCTCGTGGCGCGGCTGCACGTCGACCTGTGCAGGCTGAACAGCGCCATCTGTTGACCCTCGCGCAGTCGCCGTACGGCCCGTGTGCCGCGGCGCGCCCATGCTCATGCTCGTGCCGCGCGCCCACCGAGACCAGACCACTTCCGCTTCCGACAGGAGCCCCTTGCCATGGCCATCGAGGTCCGCATCCCCACCATCCTCCGCACCTACACCGGCGGCGAGAAGGCCGTCGAGGGTGCCGGTGAGAACCTCGCCGCGCTCTTCGCCGACCTCGAGACCCGGCACGCGGGCATCCAGGCCCGCATCGTGGACGGCGGCGAACTGCGCCGCTTCGTCAACGTGTACCTGAACGACGAGGACGTCCGCTTCCTCGACGGCATCAACACCAAGCTGTCGGACGGCGACAACGTCACGATCCTGCCGGCCGTCGCCGGCGGCATGCGCTAAGGCCAGCCGCCCCTCATGCGTTACGACTCCCCGCTGGCCGCGGTGGGCAACACCCCTCTGGTGCGCCTGCCGCGGCTCTCGCCGTCCACCGACGTCCGTATCTGGGCCAAGCTGGAGGACCGCAACCCGACCGGCTCGGTCAAGGACCGCCCGGCCCTGCACATGATCGAACAGGCGGAGAAGGCCGGCCGCCTCACCCCCGGCTGCACCATCCTGGAGCCCACCTCCGGCAACACCGGCATCTCCCTCGCCATGGCCGCCAAGCTCAAGGGCTACCGCATGGTCTGCGTGATGCCCGAGAACACCTCGCGGGAACGCCGCGAGCTGCTCGCCATGTGGGGCGCCGAGATCATCCCGTCCCCGGCCGCCGGCGGCTCCAACACCGCCGTACGGGTCGCCAAGGAGCTGTCCGCCGAGCACCCCGAGTGGGTCATGCTCTACCAGTACGGCAACCCGGACAACGCCGGCGCCCACTACGCCACGACCGGCCCGGAGATCCTCACCGACCTCCCGTCGATCACCCACTTCGTGGCGGGCCTCGGCACCACGGGCACGCTCATGGGCGTAGGCCGCTACCTCCGCGAACACAAGCCGGACGTCAAGATCGTCGCCGCCGAACCACGCTACGACGACCTCGTCTACGGCCTCCGCAACCTCGACGAGGGCTTCGTCCCCGAGCTCTACGACGCCTCCGTCCTCACCACCCGATTCTCGGTCGGCTCGGCCGACGCGGTCACCCGGACCCGCGAACTCCTCCAGCAGGAGGGCATCTTCGCCGGCGTCTCCACCGGCGCGGCCCTGCACGCGGCGATCGGCGTGGGCAAGAAGGCCGTAGCGGCGGGGGAGTCCGCGGACATCGCGTTCGTCGTGGCGGACGGCGGCTGGAAGTACCTGTCGACCGGCGTCTACACGGCGGCGACGACAGAGGAAGCGATCAAGACGCTTCAGGGTCAGCTCTGGGCATGACGCGAGCGCCCCGGGCGGTCACTCCCCGGGGCCGTCGGGGAAGACCGTCGCCGGCGGGGACCAGTCGTTCATGATCCCGTCGTCGACGCGGTCGAGCACCGCGGAGCCGAAGAGCGCGACCGCCATGCGCACCTGGCCCGGGTCGTACGGCTCGGTCGCCGGGCGCGTCGCCGGATCCGGCTCCGCGTGGCGTTCACGCGCCATCCGGAGCACCGCTTCCCCCTCGCCGATCGTGGTGGGCAGTCGGCGCGGCATGGTCGGTCCGTCGGGAAACGCCGTCTTCAGCGCCGCCGCTCCGACGACCAACGCCGGCACGGCCCGGATCCACGCCTGGTCGAGGACCAGCACGGTCACCACCGGCACCGCCGCCGCAGCGGCGATCGCCGACCACCGTCCCCAGAGCCGAGGTTCGCCGGGAACGGGCTCGAACCGACCCCGTGGACAGCCTTCGCAGATCCCGTCAACGCGATCACCGGACAACCCGCGAGTACGAGCCAGTCCGTCATACAGGTCAGTACCCCCACACCCCGGCGCCCGACCCCTCCGCGCACCGACCCCAATTACCCTGGATCCAGAGGCTGTTGCGCACCCCACGCCTACCGGGCGAGGTGACGGACCTGATCCCACAGGACCGGGTCCGCGACACCCACCTTCCGCCGGAAATCAGCGACCGGCACCGAACGCAACTCGTCGGTCTCCAGATAGCTCGCCCGCCCCCGCGCATCGCCGACAGCCCCCGGCGGCAACGGAATCACCCCGGCCCGCTCGTTGTGATACTTGCTGGTGATCTTCGCGACGGTGACCTTCCGCCCCCGCACGGCAAGCACCAGACAGGGCCGGTCCTTGGCCGCCCCGAGCTGATCCTCGTACGGCACATTCGCCCACCAGATCTCCGCGGGCCGCGGCCGATCCCCCCGCACTCTCCGCGAGGACCGGGCCGGCCGGCGCCCCCGCCCCCACCCGTCCACGAGCGTGGCGACCAGCGCCAGCAACATCACCGCCGCGAGCGCGAGCCACCAGGACGTGTCCATGAGGACGACGGTACCGGCGCGCAATCCAAGCCGCGCGCCCTCTTGCAGACCCCACGCGCCCCGGTTCCAGCCGAACCGGTGACACCACAGGTGAGTTCCCCCACAACGGCCCTTGGCGGAGGAGCGACCGGCCCTTTTGCGCCTTACGCTCGACGGACCGCACGACCCCCGTCTCCCAACTCCAGAAGTTACCCGCCAGCGGAGGTTTCTGCTTTATGAAGCTCACCGTCGTCGGCTGCTCGGGGTCGTTCCCGTCCGCGGAATCGGCCTGTTCGAGCTACCTCGTAGAGGCCGACGGCTTCCGGCTGCTCCTCGACATGGGCAACGGCGCCCTTGGCGAGCTGCAGCGCCACTGCGGTCTCTACGACCTCGACGCGATCTTCCTCAGCCATCTGCACGCCGACCACTGCATCGACATGTGCGCGTACTTCGTCGCGCGTTACTACCGCCACGACGGCGGCCGCTGCGACCCCATCCCGGTCTACGGCCCCGAGGGCACCGAGCACCGCCTGACCACGGCCTACGCCGACACCCCCACCGCCTCCTCCATGAGCGAGGTCTTCGACTTCCACACGGTGAAGCCGTCCACGTTCGACGTCGGCCCCTTCACCGTGCACACCGAGCGGGTCCGCCACCCCGTCGAGGCGTACGGCATCCGCGTCGAGCACGGCGGCCGGTCCCTGACGTACTCCGGCGACACGGGCGTCACCGAGTCCCTCGACGAACTCGCCCGGGACACCGACCTGTTCCTGTGCGAGGCCGCGTTCACGCACGGCAAGGAGAACATCCCGGACCTCCACCTCAACGGCCGCGAGGCCGGCGAGACAGCCACCCGCGCCGGCGTCCGCCGCCTGGTCCTCACCCACATCCCCCCGTGGACCGACCCCCAGGCCAACCTGGCCGACGCGCGCGAGGTCTACGACGGCCCGGTGGAACTGGCGGCGCCGAGAGCGGCGTACGAGATCTAGCACTGCCTGATTCGGCACCGCGTGCGCGAAGGGCCCGGCACCAACTCGGTGCCGGGGCCTTCGTCATGGCCGTACGAGGATCACGCCTTGGTGAGGTCCTCGAGCTCCTCCTCGGGCTCGCGGCCCGGGGTGGGGAGATTCCACCTGGTGATCGCGAAGCGGAAGACGAAGTAGTAGACCGCGCCGAAGACCAGACCGATCGGGATGATCAGCCAGGGCTTGGTGGCGAGGTTCCAGTTGAGGGCGTAGTCGATGAAGCCCGCGGAGAAGGTGAAGCCCGCGTGGACGCCGAGGGCCCAGGTGATCGCCATGGAGAGGGCGGTCAGCACCGCGTGGATCGCGTACAGCACCGGGGCGATGAACATGAACGAGAACTCGATCGGCTCGGTCACACCGGTCACGAAGGACGTCAGCGCGAGCGAGATCATCATGCCGGTCACGGCCTTGCGGCGCTCGGGGCGGGCGGTGTGCGCGATGGCGAGCGCGGCGGCCGGCAGGCCGAACATCATGATGGGGAAGAAGCCCGACATGAACTGTCCGGCGGTCGGGTCACCGGCGAAGAAGCGGGTGAGGTCACCGTGGACGACCGTACCGGTGGAGTCCTTGTAGTCGCCGATCTGGAACCAGGCCACGGAGTTGACGAACTGGTGCATGCCGACCGGGATCAGCCCGCGGTTGATCAGACCGAACAGACCGGCACCGAACGCGCCGAGACCGGTGATCCACTCGCCGAAGTTCGAGATGCCCTCGCCGATCGGCTTCCAGATCAGGCCGAAGAAGACACCCATGAGCGTGCCGACGAACGCCATGATGATCGGCACCAGCCGGCGGCCGTTGAAGAAGCCGAGCCAGTCGACCAGCTTGGTCCGGTGGAACTTCTGCCACAGCACCGCGGAGAGCAGACCCATGATGATGCCGCCGAGGACACCGGGGTTGTTGAAGGTCGCCGGTACGTCCGCGCCCTTGAGGATCTGCGCGTCGGTGACGGGGAAGGCCTTGAGCACATTGCTGTAGACGAGGAAGCCGACGAGCGCCGCGAGGGCGGTGGAGCCGTCGGACTTCTTGGCGAAGCCGATCGCGACACCTATACAGAACAGGAGCGGCAGGTTGTCGAAGATCGCGCCACCGGCGGTGGCGAAGACAGCCGTCACCTTGTCCGGCAGATGCAGCTTGTCGTGGATGTCGGCCTGACCGAACCGGAGCAGGATGCCCGCCGCCGGAAGCACAGCGATCGGGAGCTGTAGGCTGCGACCGATCTTCTGCAGGCCCTGGAACAGGCCGGATCCCCACTTCTTCGTGGGGGCCGCCGGTGGCGCGGTGGCGGTGCTCATAGACTTCCTCCATCGGGTGGTGGTCTACACCACTCAGTGGTGTAGACCTGTTGTAGCAGATGAAGTCCGCATAAAGGAACCCGCGAATCCTGCGACCGAATCGCTACGCGACGTACACGGCGACACGCACGGCGAAGGGCCCCCGGACCGATGGTCCGAGGGCCCAACTTGCGTGCTCCGCTTGCCTGTTCTGTCCGATCCGTCAGGCTTTGGTGACGTCCTCGTGCTCACCCTCCGGCTCCCGCCCCGGAGTCCGCAGATCGAACTTCGTGATCGCGAAACGGAAGATGACGTAGTACACCGCCGCGAAGCACAGCCCGATCGGAATGATCGCCCACGGTTTCGTCGCCAGGTTCCAGTTGATTGCGTAGTCGATCAGACCCGCCGAGAAACTGAAACCGTCGTGCACCCCCAGCCCCCAGGTCACCGCCATCGACACACCGGTCAGCACCGCGTGGATGGCGTAGAGGACGGGCGCGACGAACAGGAACGAGTACTCGATCGGCTCGGTGATACCGGTCACGAACGTGGTCAGCGCGACCGAGAGCATCAGACCGCCGACCTCCTTGCGACGGCTCGGCTTCGCGCAGTGTGCGATCGCGAGCGCCGCCGCCGGCAACGCGAACATCATGATCGGGAAGAAGCCCGAGGTGAACTGCCCCGCGTGCGGGTCACCCGCCAGGAACATGTTGATGTCACCGTGCACCACCGTCCCGTCCGGCTTGGTGTAGCTGCCGAACTGGAACCAGATGGGCACGTTCAGGAACTGATGCAGCCCTACGACCAGCAGCGCCCGGTTGGCGAGACCGAACACCCCGGCGCCCAGCGCACCCCGGGCGCTCAGCCAGTCGCTGAAGTGCTCAAGCCCGCTGCCGATCGGCGGCCAGATCCACAGACACACCGCCGCGACCGCGATGGCGACGAACGCCATGATGATCGGCACCAGCCGCCGCCCGTTGAAGAAGCCGAGCCAGTCCACCAGCTTCGTACGGTGGAACCGCACCCAGAAGAACGCGGCCAGCAGCCCCAGCACGATCCCGCCGAACACCCCCGGATTCTGGTACGTGAACGCCGAGACCGTGTGATCGGCGGCCTGACACCCGATCGCGGGCAACGCCTTCGTGCCGCCCGCGCAGTCCTTCGGGAACTGGTGCAGCACGGTGTAGTAGACGAGGAAACCGACGAGCCCGGCCAGCGCCGTCGACCCGTCCGACTTCTTCGCCATGCCGATCGCGACACCCACACAGAACAGCAGCGGCAACCCGAGCGACCCGTCGAGCAGCGCACCGCCCGCGCCCGCCATCACCTTCGAGACATTGGTCCACCCCAGCCCGTCGTCCCCGAACACGTCCGGCTGCCCGAGCCGGTTGAGGATGCCGGCGGCCGGCAGGACGGCGATGGGGAGTTGGAGGCTGCGGCCCATCTTCTGCAGCCCCTGGAACAGGTTGTTCCAATGGGTGCGCCCAGGACTGGCGGCGGCACTGTCGGCACTCATGGACGCCCCTCGGTAATGTGGTGTAGACCAGTTGGCGACGTGATCGTTTCCATCATTCGGCACGCACGACATGACCGCTCGCGAAGCTGGGCCAACTGTGGGTTACTGCGACAAAGCGGTTCGGATCAGGGAGAGAACAACATGGCCACCAAGGCTGAGAAGATCGTTGCCGGGCTGGGCGGCATCGACAACATCGAAGAGGTCGAGGGCTGCATCACCCGCCTGCGCACCGAGGTGAAGGACCCGAGCCTGGTCGACGAGGCCGCCCTGAAGGCCGCCGGCGCCCACGGCGTCGTCAAGATGGGCACGGCGATCCAGGTCGTCATCGGCACCGACGCGGACCCGATCGCGGCGGACATCGAAGACCTGATGTGAAGCGCGGGGATCATCCCCGGCTTCAACCCCGGCGCTGACCCCGGCTTCACGAACGGCGTCACGTACTGAGGGGCTCTTCCCACCGCGGGAGGAGCCCCTTCCCCATGCCCCTTCCCCATGCCTCGTCCCCCTGCCCCGTCCCCCTGCCCACTCCCCATGTACCACTAGGCTCTTCGCCATGTCTCGAATCGACGGCCGCACCCCCGAACAGCTCCGCCCCGTCACCATCGAACGCGGCTGGAGCAAGCACGCCGAGGGCTCCGTCCTCGTCTCCTTCGGCGACACGAAGGTCTTCTGCACCGCCTCCGTCACCGAAGGCGTCCCCCGCTGGCGCAAGGGCAGCGGCGAGGGCTGGGTCACCGCGGAGTACTCCATGCTGCCCCGCGCCACCAACACCCGCGGCGACCGCGAATCCGTCCGCGGCAAGATCGGCGGCCGCACCCACGAGATCAGCCGCCTCATCGGCCGCTCGCTCCGCGCGGTCATCGACTACAAGGCCCTCGGCGAGAACACCATCGTCCTCGACTGCGACGTCCTCCAGGCCGACGGCGGCACCCGTACGGCGGCCATCACCGGCGCGTACGTCGCACTCGCCGACGCGATCACCTGGGCCCAGACCAAGAAGCTGGTCAAGGCGGGCCGCCAGCCCCTGACCGGCACAGTGAGCGCCGTATCGGTCGGCATCGTAGGCGGAGTCCCGCTGTTGGACCTCTGCTACGAGGAGGACGTCCGCGCCGAGACCGACATGAACGTCGTCTGCACCGGCGACGGCCGCTTCGTCGAGGTCCAGGGCACCGCCGAGGCGGAGCCCTTCGCCCGCGACGAACTCAACGCCCTCCTCGACCTGGCGGTCGCCGGCTGCGACGAGCTGACCGCCGTACAGCGAAAGGCACTTGAGGCCGCGCTGGAGAAGTAAGAGGCTTGGCCGGTCAAGTAAAGGACGTACAAAGAGAGGCGGGCCGCAGGGGCAACCCGGTGGCCCGCCCCCGCGTCCCTACGCATACGGAACGGAAACGGGGAGGCCGCCGAGGCCCGCCCCACGGGGAGGACACCGAACCATGGCCGCAAGCCGACGAAGCCGAAGCAGCCGTCGTCGTATCGCCCTGGCCGCCACCGTGGTAGTGGTCGGCCTGACCGCCGGACTCGCCACCGGCTGCGACGCCGTCGGCAAGGCCATCGACTGCGTCCAGACCGCCGACACCATCGCCGACAGCGTCACCGGCCTCCAACAGGCGGTGGAGAACGCGGCCAACGACCCCACCCAGACCGACAAGTCGCTCAACTCCATCGAGAAGGACCTCGACAAGATCGGCGACAAGACCGACAACGCGGACGTCAACAAGGCGGTGGACGACCTCGACAAGGCCGTCGACAACGTTCGTACGGCGGTCAAGAACGGCGACAACACCCCCGACATCAGCCCGGTCACGGACGCGGCGGGCGAGTTGACGAAGGTCTGCACGTCGTAGGTGTACGCAGCCGTAGAGAGGCGGTTGGGATACTGGACGGCATGACACGCCTGATCCTCGCCACCCGCAACGCCGGGAAAATCACCGAACTGAGGTCGATCCTCACCGCCGCGGGCCTGCCCCACGAGCTCGTCGGCGCGGAGTCCTACCCCGACATCCCCGACGTCAAGGAAACAGGCATCACGTTCGCGGAGAACGCCCTGCTGAAGGCCCACGCTTTGGCCCAGGCAACGGGCCTCCCGGCCGTAGCGGACGACTCGGGCTTGTGCGTAGACGTGTTGAACGGCGCCCCGGGCATCTTCTCGGCCCGCTGGTCCGGCCAACACGGCGACGACAAGGCCAACCTGAACCTGCTCCTGGCCCAGCTCTCGGACATCGCGGACGAACACCGGGGCGCCCACTTCGCCTGCGCGGCAGCCCTGGCCCTACCGGACGGCACAGAACGAGTGGTCGAGGGCCAACTGCGCGGCCTGCTCCGCAACACCCCGGCGGGCACGAACGGCTTCGGCTACGACCCGATCCTCCAGCCGGAGGGCGAGACGCGAACCTGCGCGGAACTCACGGCCGACGAGAAGAACGCGATCAGCCATCGGGGGAAGGCGTTCCGGGCGTTGGTGCCGGTGGTTCGGGAGTTGTTGGGCTGAGACGACGGAGGGGCCGTCCTTGCGGGCGGCCCCTCCGAGCGTGCGGCCGATGGGAGTCGAACCCACATGGGCAAATGCCCCGAGGCACCTAAAACCTCTGCTTATACCATTCAGCAACGGCCGCGTGCCCGACCATGCTACCGGGGATGCGCGCGACTGCGGCTCCCACCTCTGCACCACGTGCTCGTGATCGCGTGGCAGTTCGGGCACAGCAACCGCAGGTTCTCCCGCCGGTCGTCACTCCAGTCGCCGTTGATGTGATCGACCTCCAGCGTTATGGGCTTGCCGAGCCACTCGGGGCCGATCCCGCATTCGGCGCACACCTCTGGTGCGCCTACCTCCAGGAGCGCCCGACGCAGCAGGTGGGTTCTCGTTCGGCGGCTGCCGTCGTGCTGGACGAGGATGTTCTCGGCGCGCCGAAGAAGCCCGCCGCCTGACCGTCCTCGCTGGTGCGCCTGTCCTAGAAAGTGGGAGGTGTCGAGGCCGTCTTCCGTCAGCCATTGGCGGAGCAGGGTGCGCAGTCTGCTGTTGTACGGCTCCATCCCCAGTGCGCGGAGCGCGTCCGCGATGGATGTGGCTCCCGCGACGGCGCGGCGCAGTTCGTCGGTGGCCGGTTTGGATGGCGCCGCGTTCGATCGTCTCCGGCGTGGCATGTGGGAGACATCGATTCCGAAGTGGTCGAAACGCCCAAAGAGGTGGCGGCGAAGTTTGCCGTAGGGCTGCGTACCGAAGAAGGCGATGACCTCGTCGATGTCGGAGCAGTGCGTGGCGGCTTCGGTCAGTCGCTCGCGGGTGTACTGCACACCGCTGCTCATGACGTGCCGCCTTTTCCGCGTCCTTTTCCGCGCCCCCGGTAACTGTCGGTCGTCGAATGGCAGTTGGGACACAGGAACCGCAGATTCTCGATGCGGTTGTCGCGCCAGTTGCCGTCGATGTGATCGACCTCCAGCGGGAGCGGATGCCCTCGCCAGACCGGTTCCGTCCCGCACAGAGCGCACCGCTCCTGCATTCCCAGGACTGTCATCGCCCACTTGAGCCGATCACTCGGGATGCGCCGAGCCTGGCCGGTCGGCTGCTCGACGAGTAGTCCCTCAGGTGTCCGTGGGTGCCGGGCTTCGCCACGTCGGGTCGGCAGCCGAAAATGCGAGGTGTCGATGCCGTACGCCTTGATGCGACGGCTTATGTGCGTGTGGTGTCCGCCCACGACCTCCAGCCCGAGACACCGCAATACCTCGCACATGTTCGTCGACGCCGAAACCGCCGCCTGGAGGATCTCCTTCGTCCACTTCGCGCCCTCTCGCTGGAAGTGCGAGACATCCACCCCCAGCTTCTTCATCCGCCCAAGGACATAGCGCCGCGTCGAACTCCCCGGATCCACCCCCAACCTCTCCAACGCCTCCGACAACGTCCGCGCCCCCTGAGCCGCCCTCTCCAGCCGCTCCCGCGAATACGCGCTGACCCCCATCGTTCCCCTCCGATCTCGACCACACGTTCGTGTTCTCGAATGGAGTAACGAGAGGCTTATCGGACAGTCACGCCCGAAACGTAAACCAGTTGGTAGACTGTGGGTCGCTGAAGCCTTCCAGGAACGGACCCTTGTCCGACCGGGAGGCTTTTTTCATGACCTCTTCCACGGCAGCAGTAGACGTACGACCAGCCACCCCCGCCGACCGCCCCACCGTCGAGCGGCTGTGGCTGATGTTCCGGCACGACCTGTCCGAGTTCAGGGACGGAGGGCAACTGCCCAACCCCGACGGGACGTTCCGCAGTGAGCGGGTGGGCGCGGCGTTCGACGACGGGGATGGGGACTGGGTGCCGTATCTGTTCGTGAGCGGCGAGCATCCCGTCGGGTTCGCGTTCGTGCGGGCGGTCGGTGCGCCCACGCGTGTCCTCAACAGCTTCTTCGTCGTGCGCGGCGCCCGGCGTGGTGGGGTCGGGCTGCGGGCCGTGCGGGAGGTCGTCGCGCGGCATCCAGGGGCCTGGGAAGTCGCGTTTCAGGACGGCAATCCTGGCGCCGTGGCGTTCTGGCGGCGGGTCGGCGAAGAGCTCGCCCCGGGGGAGTGGGGCGAGGAGCGCAGGCCGGTGCCCGAGCGGGCCGACCTGCCTCCCGATGTGTGGATCTCGTTCAGGTACGGAAAGGCGGTAGAGGTCTGACAGCCCTGGAGCCCTAGAGCCCTGGAGCCCTAGAGTCCTGGAGTTCTAGATCCCTAGGTCCTTGATGATCTTCGCTACGTGGCCCGTCGCCCGTACGTTGTACAGCGCGTGTTCGACCTTGCCGGACTCGTCCACGATGATCGTGGAGCGGATCACGCCCATGTAGGTCTTGCCGTAGTTCTTCTTCTCGCCGAAGGCCGCGTAGGCGTCGAGGACCTTCTTGTCGGGGTCCGCGAGGAGGGTGACCTTGAGGTTCTCCTTCTCGCGGAACTTGGCGAGCTTCTCCGGCTTGTCGGGGGAGATGCCGATGACGTCGTAACCCGCGCCGGCCAGCACCTCCAGGTTGTCCGTGAAGTCGCAGGCCTGCTTGGTGCAGCCGGGGGTCAGGGCCGCCGGGTAGAAGTAGACGATGACCTTGCGGCCCTTGTGGGCGGCGAGGGAGACCTCGTTGCCGTCGGCGTCGGGGAGCGTGAAGGCGGGGGCAACGTCCCCGGGCTGGAGTCGTTCACTCATCGCGCTAGCGTAACCGGGGGTGCTGACAGTGCACTCCGCCCGAGAGCTGACAGACTGTCCGGCACCAGTACCAGCAGACTTCGGAGGCCGTACGGTGGCGGACACGTCGAACACGCCGGACACCAGAACCCCGGCGCAGATCGAGGCGGACATCAAGCGTCGCCGCGATGTCCTCGCCGACACGCTCGACGAGATCGGGGTGCGGGTGCACCCGAAGACCATCGTGGGCGACGCGAAGGCCAAGGTCGCGTCCACCATCGATCACACCCTCGGCAGGGCGTACGTCGGCGTCAACCGGGTCGTGGGTGAGGTCAAGGGTCAGTTCGTGGACGAAGAGGGCGCGCCGCGCGTCGAGCGGATCGTTCCTGTCGCTCTCGTCGCCGTCGGCGTTGTGGGCCTGTTCGTCCTCGGCTCCCGGCGTCGTAACGGTCGTAAGGGCTGAAACCGTGGGCCACCCGCCCGCGTACGGACGGGTCCTGGGCAGGTAGGTTCGTGGGCGTGAGCGCCAAGAGAGACGAGCAGAGCACCGAGCACGACAAGCTGCCCATCCGGATGCTGCACGACCGTGTGCTCGTGCGGCAGGACAAGAGTGAGGGCGAGCGGCGTTCGGGTGGCGGGATCCTGATTCCCGCGACGGCGGCCGTGGGTCGCCGGCTGGCCTGGGCCGACGTGGTCGCCGTAGGGCAGAACGTGCGGACGGTGGAGCCCGGCGACCGGGTTCTGTACGACCCCGAGGACCGTGCCGAGGTCGAGGTGCGCGGGACCGCCTACGTCCTCATGCGTGAGCGGGATCTGCACGCCGTCGCCGCGGACCGTTTCGAGGGGTCCGAGGACTCGACCGGCCTGTACCTGTAATACGGAGCCTCAAGAAGCCTCAAGGGGCTGGTGACCATGGTCACCAGCCCCTTTTGCCGTTCCATTGCTACGTTGGAAAGGAGCCCGACGAGACGCGCCGTACCGGGACGCAGGCAGAGGCAGGACGCGAAGACGACGCACCCCTGTCAGTCAGGAACGCGTCTCGGAGGTGCCTCCCATGGCCTGGGTTCAGCCGACTCGTCCCCAGTGTGCTCACCGGCGCCGGCGCCGGCATCGTCGCCGGCATGCTGTTGCTCTCGTACGCCGCGAAGTCGCTGCCCATCGGTACCGCCTACGGCGTGTGGGTCGGGATCGGTGCCGCGGGGGCGGCGGTGCTCGGCATGGTGGTGCTGGGGGAGCCTGTCACCGCCGCCCGGATCTTCTTCGTGTGTCTGCTGCTGGTCGCCGTCGTGGGGCTGAAGGCGACCTCCGGTCACTGAGACCGGAGGTCCCCCCTGAGCCCAGCCGTTACTCCTTCTTGCGGCCGGTGCTCTGGGGGCCCGCCGTCGTCCCTGCGGTCGTGGCTCCGGTGGTGCCGTCCGTCGTGGTCCCCGTTGTGCCGCCCGTCGTCGTGGTCCCGCCGTCCGTGGTCGTGCCCGTGGTGCCGCCGCCGGTGGTCGTGGTTCCGCCGTCGGTCGTCGTGCCGCCCGTTGTCGTGGTGCCGTCCGTCGTGGTGCCTGTGGTGCCCGTGGTGCCGCCGGTGGTCGTGGTGCCGCCGTTCGTCGTCGTACCGCCGTTCGTCTGGCCCTGTGTGCGGCCCTGGTCGGTCTGGCCGCCGGTGGTGGTCGTGCCGCCGTTGTCCTGGTTGCCTGTCGTCGCCTGCTGGGTGGGCTGCAGGCTCGGGGGTGCGACGGTCTCGGCGCCGTCCTGGAGCTGGAGGTCGAAGTCGCTCGCCTGGGTGCCCTTGAGGGCGGACTTGGTGAACTGGGCCCAGATCTCGGCGGGCGCCCCGCCGCCGTTGACGCGTTCGAGGCCCATCGCGCCGTAGAGCGACTTGTGGGCGGCGGTGGTCGGGTCCTGGCCCATGACCGAGACGACGGTGGCGAGGTCGGGGGTGTAGCCGGCGAACCAGGCCGCCGTGTCCTCCTCCGCCGTGCCGGTCTTGCCGGCCGCCGGGCGGTCGGCGCCCTGGGCCGCGGTGGCCGTGCCGTTGTCGACGACGCTCTGCAGGACCGAGGTCGTGGTGTCGGCGGACTCGCGGCTCACCGCGCGGGTGGTCTTCCGGGCCGGCAGCTTGATGTCGCTGGTGCCGTCCTTGGTGACCTTCGAGATCATGGTGTACGTGTGCCGCTCGCCGTGGTTGGCGAGGGTGGCGTAGGCCTCCGCCATGTCGAGGACGCTCGCGGTGGACGGGCCGAGGGCGATGGACGGGGTGGCGGTCAGGTCGGGGGTGTCGGACGGGATGCCGAGGCCGATGGCTGTTTGTTTCACCTTGTCGGGGCCTACGTCGACGGCCATCTGCGCGTAGACCGAGTTGACGGACTTGTCCGTCGCCGTACGGACGGTGATGTCGCCGTAGGAGGTGCCGTCCTCGTTCTCGGGGGCGTAGGAGCCGCCGTTCCAGCCTTCCACGGGGCGCTTGTCGGTGCCGTCGTAGTAGGTGTTGGGGGTGATGGTCTGGCCGTCCTGGGTCTGGGAGCCGTTCTGGATGGCCGAGGCGAGGACGAACGGCTTGAAGGTGGAGCCGACTTGGAAGTCGCCGCGGGTCGCGCCGTTCGTGTACTGCTTGACGTAGTCGATGCCGCCGTAGATCGCGACGATGTTGCCGGTCTTGGGGTCGACCGAAGCCCCGCCCGCGCGCACGTAGTTGTCGACCTTGCGGCTCTTCTTGTCGAGCTTGGACATGACTTGGTCGTTGACGGCCTTCACGAAGGCGTCCTGCTTGCTCTTCTGCAGGGTGGTGGTGATGCGGTAGCCGCCGGCTTCGAGGGTGTCCGCGTCGATGATCTTGTTGGTGGTGAGGTAGTCCTTGATCGCGCCGACGATGTAACCGCGCTGCCCTGACATGCTCGTTGAGGCGGTGGCCTCCTTCGGCATCGGGAACTTCATGCCGGTGCGCGCGGACTGGGTGAGCCAGCCCTTCTTGACCATGCCGTCGAGGACGTAGTTCCAACGGGCCACCGCCGCGGCCTTGTTCTCGGGATGCGCTACGACGTCGTACTCGCTCGGCGCGTTCAGGAGCGCGGCGAGGTAGGCGCCGCGGCCGGCGTCGAGTTCGGTGGCGTCCTTGCCGTAGTAGGCCTGGGCGGCGGCCTGGATGCCGTAGGCGTTGCGGCCGAAGTAGCTGGTGTTGAGGTAGCCCTCCAGGATCTCGGACTTGGACTCCGTGCGGTCCAGCTTGATCGAGATGAAGAACTCCTTCACCTTTCGGGTGACGGTCTGTTCCTGGCCCAGGTAGTAGTTCTTGACGTACTGCTGGGTGATCGTGGAGCCGGACTGGGTGCCCTTGCCGGTGGCGGTGTTCCACGCGGCGCGGACCATCGCCTTGGGGTCGACGGCGGACTCGGTGAAGAAGTCCCGGTCCTCGGCGGCCAGTACGGCGTGCTGGGCGTTCGCGGAGATCTGGTCGAGGCCGACGCTCTCGCGGTTGACCTCGCCGTCGCGGGCCAGTTGGGAGCCGTCCGCGTAGAGGTACACGTTGGACTGCTTGGTGGCGAGCGCGTTGGCCGGCGGGATCTTGACCATCGAGTAGCCGAGGTAGAACGCGCCGATCAGCAGCGCCACGAGCGCGACGAACCCGGCGAGCGTCATGCGCCAGGTCGGGATGATCCTTCGCCATCCGGTGCGCTTGGGCCGCTTGGGCTTCTTGCCCCCGGGCTTCCCGGGCTCCTGAACCGCTTCCGGCTCCCTGGGTGCCCAGCCCTGCTCGGGCTGTTGCGGCTGCGGCTGGTCGCTCATGTCGTGCACGGACTCCTGTTTCGCGTCGTACCGTCCCGCACTGCCTCGTACGTTCCTGTACGGCCTTGTGCGCTTCTGCGCCCCCAGACGAAGACTCTCGCACCATGCGTTCCGTTCCCACCGATCGGCACGCACTTGCCCGGAAAATGCGTGGCGTGCGTCACCACCTGCGGACTAGGCTCCTGCGCTTCGGTGTCAAGACGTGGTGGAGGGTGGATTCTGTGGGTGCTGGGCGGTTGTACGCGGCCGTCGCGGCGGGGGGTTTCAGGCGGTACGCGACGTACCGGGCGGCGACGCTCGCCGGGGTGTTCACCAACACCGTCTTCGGCGTGGTCCTCGTCTACACGTATCTGGCGCTGTGGGACGAGCGGCCGCATCTCGGGGGGTACGACCAGGCGCAGGCGGTGACGTACGTGTGGCTGGGGCAGTGCCTGTACGCGACGCTGGCGATCCAGGGCGGCGGGTTCGAGAAGGACCTGATGGAGCGCATCCGCACGGGCGACATCGCCGTCGACCTGTACCGGCCGGCCGACCTCCAACTGTGGTGGCTGGCAAGCGACTTCGGGCGGGCACTGTTCCAACTGGTGGGCCGGGGCGTGATCCCGTTCACGTTCGGCGCGCTGTTCTTCCCGATGGCGCTGCCGACGGACGTCATGTCCTGGGCGGCTCTCCTGGTGGCGCTGCTGCTGGCGATCCTCGTCAGCTTCGGCATCCGCTATCTGGCGGCCCTGAGCGTGTTCTGGCTGATGGACGGCACAGGCATCAACCAGGCCATGATGATCCTGGGGATCTTCTGCTCGGGCATGGTGCTCCCGCTGAACGCCTTCCCGGGCGCGCTCGGCGATGTCGTACGCGCGCTGCCGTGGGCGGCACAGATCCAGGTGCCCGCGGATGTGCTGATGGGGAAGACCGATCCGCTGGGGGCGTACGCCTTCCAGGCGACCTGGGCGGTGGTGCTGCTCGCGGCGGGACGGTTGATGCAGTCGGCGGCTACGCGGAGGGTGGTGGTCCAGGGTGGTTGAGACGACCCGCCGGAACGAGTACCGAACGGCGGAACTGCCGCGCTGGCGCGAGGGGTTGCGTGCCTACGGGATGATCGCCGGGATGTGGATCCGGTCGAGCATGGCCTACCGCGCCTCCTTCGTCATCACGGTGGTCGGCAACCTGATGGTGACCGGCCTCGACTTCGCCACGATCCTGCTGATGTTCTCGCAGGTCCACTCGCTGGGCGGCTGGTCGCTGCCCGAAGTCGCCTTCCTCTACGGCCTGTCGTCGACCGCGTTCGGCATCTCCGACCTGGTCCTCGGCTCGATGGACGTGCTCGGCGCCCGCATCCGCGACGGCTCCTTCGACTCGCTGCTGGTGCGCCCGGCACCGGTGCTGGCCCAGATCGGCGCCGACCGTTTCGCGCTGCGCCGCCTGGGCCGGATCACCCAGGGCGGCCTGGTGCTGGGGTACGCGCTGCTCCACATCGACGTCAACTGGACTGTCGGGAAGCTGCTGCTGGTGCCGGTGATGCTGATCTGCGGTGCGGCGATCTTCGGGGCGCTGTTCGTGGCGGGCGCCGCCTTCCAGATCCTGGCGCAGGACGCGGCCGAGGTGCAGAACGCGTTCACCTACGGCGGCAACACGCTGCTGTCGTATCCGCCGGCGGTGTTCGGCAAGGACTTCGTGCGGGGCGTGACCTTCATGCTGCCGCTCGCCTTCGTCAACTGGGTGCCCGCCTCCTATGTGTTGGGGCGGCCGTACCCGCTGGATCTGCCGCCGGGCGCGGCGTTCGCGTCGCCGCTGGTGGCGCTCGCCTGCTGTGTGCTGGCCGGGCTGGCGTGGCGGGCGGGACTCAAGTCGTACAGGAGCACGGGGAGTTGAGCGTGACAGAGCAGGCGTTCATTGAACTGGACCGCGTCGAGAAGGTCTTCGACGTGCGCAAGAAGACCGGGTTCATGAAGCGGGAGCGGCGGCAGGTGCGGGCCGTCGACTCGATCTCCTTCGGTGTGGCGCGCGGTGAGATGGTCGGCTACATCGGTCCGAACGGTGCCGGGAAGTCCACCACCATCAAGATGCTGACCGGCATCCTCACCCCGAGCGGGGGCCGGTTGCGGGTCGCCGGCATCGATCCGTCCCGCGAGCGGACGCGGCTCGCGCACCGTATCGGCGTGGTGTTCGGCCAGCGATACCGCGAACTATCCAGTGACGATGGATCAAGTGTACTGCTGTGGTCGGTCGTTGGGCACGCCTCCTGACCTGCCCAGACGCCCCCAGGGTCCATGATCGTCCGGCCCTGCGCCAGCGCCAGGTCCAAAGATGATCTTGCCGCCACGCGCAAGCCTGGTGCTTTCCGGCCATATCAGGCGCACTCTTAGGACATGACAGACGACAGCAGTCTTCAGGCTGCGCTCACGGTCTACGCCATGACGTTTGCTGAAGCCTTCGACAAGTTCGCCGTCGATGACATCCGTCCGGCGCTCCAAAAGATGATGGACAACCACTGCCGGGACGCAGCCAAGAACCTGCGGGCCGCGCTAGAAGAGCAGATTGACTTCCAGGATGACCCCATCTTCAACGACCCAAGCTTCACCGAAGAGCGCCGGAGTCAGGCCGCAATGAAGGTCATCGACGGCAAGGTCGAGCGCGAGCAAGAGAAGCTGAACCTCTTGGTCCGTCAACTCCTACTGTGGGATCAAGACTTGGGCGTCCACACTCTGATGCAGATCGGTGAGGTCATCCGGTCCCGTTTCCCTGAGGACGCGACCGAAGAGCAGAAGTGGGACGTCATCAAGGGGACGTTGGGCGTATGAAGACCGGCAAGCTCTGGAGCGCGATGATCCTGCTCCTAGTGGCCATCATGCTGTTGTCGGTCCTGATAGATCTGATGCGCCGTGACTTCTGGTGGATAGCCGGTGGTGCATTGGTCCTGGTGGTGGTTGTCGGGGGCGGTTACAAGCTCGTCCGCGTCGCGATCACTCGGACATGGCACCACTGATGTGCGAAGATCATATGCGTGGAAACTGCTTTATCCCTTATAGGGAGTCGCAGGATGGCCACACAGCGCCCCGTTGACGACTCGCGCCGGACGTACCTCGTAACGTTCCCGCGCGAGGTAGCGCATGACTCCGTCCTGAACTTCATCCGCGCCCTGTCTGGACTACCGAAGCCCCGGCTTCTTCGCCGTATCCACACGGTTGTCTTCGAGACCTACGCCGATGCTGCCGGGATCAAGCACTACATGAGCATCCCCGGTCACGTCGTGGCAGACGTCGAGGGACAGCTACGGACTCACGTACCCGGCGCCAGCTTGCTTGCGATTGAGTCCACCGAGGACTTCATCGGTCTAACAACTTGGGATCACGTCCTTGAGATCGGTATGTCCCACGGAGCCGTGCCGTTGCACATCGTTAAGCCTGAGGCCGTTGTCGCCACGATGCTGACACCGTTCAGCCCGCTCAAGCCCCGCCAGTCCGTGATGATGCAGTGGGTCATCTCCCCGGCCAAACGCCAGGCCCCGCCCGCTAAGAAGGATGAGGACCGCCGTCCGCCGTGGCCTAACAAGCATGTCGACCCGGCAAGACGACGAGACAAGCTCAAAGAACCGACCTTCATCGCCATGGCTAGGATCGCGGCCGGCGGGCCGGATGCCGAGGACGTAACGCAGCGCGTCTACGGGGCGCTTGCTTCGACTCACTCCTACGGGGTCAGCTTCACCAAGCTCTTGGGCAGTCAGAAAGCCAAGCAGGAGCGGTTGAAGGCTCGGGCTACAAGCCTGGTTCTGCCCTGCCACCTCAACGCCTATGAACTGTCTGCGGTCATCGGTATCCCGTTCGGTATGCCCAACGTTCCGGGACTGCCTCAAGGGCGTGCGCGTCACCTCGCGCCGGATGCTTCTATCCCTAGTACTGGGGTCCTTGTTGGGACGAGCACCTACCCCGGTTTGCACCGGCCGCTTGCCATAGACCCGATGGGCACCGGGCATCGGCATGTCCTAGGTAAGACCGGCACCGGCAAGAGCACCTTCATGGGTAACACGTTCATCCAGGAGATGGACCAGGGCTTTGGTGGGGCGCTCATCGACATCCACGGCGACCTAGCCGAGGACGTCATGGCTCGCATCCCGCGTCATCGCATCGGGGATGTCATCGTCTTCGACCCCACCGACACAGACCATCCCATCGGGTTCAACGTCTTCCACGGCAACACAAGCCCGGAGGTTGTGGCCGACCAGATGATGGCGATCTTCCACGGGATCTACAAAGACTCGGGGATCTACGCCAACAACTACCTACGGGCCGTCATCCAAACGCTCGCGGCTGTACCGGGCATGACTCTGGTAGAGGTGCCGCATTTCCTCAGTGACGAGGGGTTCCGCCGCTCCATCGTGTCGCAGACAACCGACCCTGTACTGAAGAGCACCTGGAATACCTATGACAGCAGCAAGCAGGCTACTCAAGCGCAGATGGCCGCGCCGGCGATCCACCGAGTCCAACCGTTGCTCATGCGGAGTGCCGTCCGGCTAAGCCTGGGACAAAGCAACAACAGTCTGAATATGCGCGAGATTATCCTTGGAAAGAAGATCTTGATCGTCTCCATCCCTAAGGGGTTGCTCGGCCCTGAGACGTCGATCCTCTTCGGTTCACTGGTCGTGGCTCAGCTCTACCAAGCCGCCCAAGGCATCGCTCCTGCGGATCGGTACCCGTTCCACTTCTACGTGGACGAGGCTCAGAACTTCCTCAACATGCCACAGTCGTTGCCGGACATGCTGAGCGAGGCGCGGAAGTACAAGCTCAACTTGACGCTAGCCCACCAACTCGAAGCTCAGATGCCCTTGCTCTTCCGGGAAGGACTGCACTCCAACACCCGGAGCAAGTTCATCTTCCAGGTCAGTTCGTCCGATGCTGCGGGAGCCGTCAAGGAGATAGGCCCGCCGCTAACGCCGGTTGACTTCACCTCGCTCGGACAGTTCGAGATGGTCATGCAGACCACAACCCACGAGAACAAGACCAGCGCACCTGCGACAGTCCGCACCAATGACTGGCTGCCAAAGACGATCTCTCCGGCCGCTCTACGCGTCGCCTCACGCACGCAGTGGGCTCGAACCGCATCCGAAGTCGAGTCAGAGATCAGGACGCGTCAGACGGCTTCTCAGCAGGTCAAACACAAGCCAGCAGTGGGTTGGAAGTCAGAGGGGGCAACCAATGACTGATCTTGTGGTTGATCCTTGTGCTGTCTCGCTCGGCGTATCCCTCCCCGGCTCGGTCGCTGTATCGGCGGCGATACGGGGGCTAGGGCTGTGGCCTGCGTGGGGACGTCAGACGAAAGTAGGACGTGGGTCCGCCCATGTCTGACTCATACCTCTCCACACGGGACCAGGCCATCATCCGTTCCATCCACCTCCTCAGACAGCTTACTTCCACCCAAATCTCCAGACTGTACTTCCAGGACAACAGCCCAGTATCAAGATCGGCTAACGTCCGGCGGTCCCTGCGAAGACTGGTCAAGTGGCAAGAGATAGCCCGGATTGAAGAGCGGGCTATCGGAGGGTGGGCTAGTGGCTCACACGGCTATGTCTACGTGCCGCCTAAGAGCAGTCCCCAGATACGAGACCCGCACACCTTGGCTGTCACTGAGCTGTACGTAAGGCTTAAGGAAGCCGAAGCCGCCGGGGGCCGTCAGGTAGTGGACTACGAGCCAGAAGCCCGGATTAAAGGTATGACCGCCATACCTGACGCGGAGATAGTTCTAGGCGGCGGGCGCTGGGTCTGTCTTGAGGTAGACCACTCAACCGAGAGTAAGAGCCGGATAGTCGCCAAACTCGAAGCTTACGAGAAGGCTTACCGGGCCTGGACGCGGCCGACGTTCCCTTTGGTGCTCTTCACGACCCGGGACGACTACCAACAGCGGATGATTGAGCGGGTCATTGCTCAGAGTCGTGAGTCGGAGTTGTTCGTGGTTAAGCCTTTTGATGAGGCAGTGCCGTTTCTACTTTCTTAGGCCAGCCCTGCGCTCGTCTATGCCCTTACTAAAGGCTGACCCACGGGGCGCGTCCTTCCAGCGGTTACGACGCTTCATTTCAGCTTTTACGAGCTCATAGAGCATCTGGCGCGGCTTCATAGCTGCCAGCTCTTTTTGTAGTTCATTGAGGTCTATCATGTAATGCAGCTTAACACGTCCTAATCGACAATAAAAGTATTGCAATTGCATATCTACACGTGTTAATATACATACATAAGTAAGGATCAATCGAAATGGCACGAATATATGGACGAGACTTAAAGCCGGGCATGATGATTCAGAGTTGGATGCCTGGCCACTCCGAACGAGTCGAGCGCATCGGGGAGTACCGTACGCAGGTGCTCGATGGTGAAGAACATCGGCTAGCCACAGCCTTCTGCACAAACAACTACAATGTAACTATTCTTCTTGATCACCGAGACATCAGGTTGCATGAACTGGTAGCGGCGTAATGGCACTACAACCATGCACCCTAGATAACTTACGTGTGGTCTGCGAGGTGAAGCAATTCGACCATTTTACAGTCGACAGTATTGGCGACCCATTAGAAGTGACAAAGGAAGAAGTAGAGGAATCCAATATAGCCCTCTTCCGGCCCTACTACTGCCTCAAGTGTAGCAAGCAGTTTAATAACTGGGGCGAAGCCAAGACCCACGCGGGGGCTGCCAAATGATTACCACCCCACACCTCACCGACTGGCTCGTCAACAATGACCTCGAAGTCCAACTAGCCAACCGCGATTACAACGCCATCTTTGAGTACATGATTGACGGTCACCCCGACCCAGACGGCGAGAACATCAGCGACGAGCAGCTAAAGGAAGCTGTAGAACTGGCGTTAGACGACTCGTATGTGCAGACGTTCGCGGTCCCATTGGTTAAGCAGGAGACCGTATAGCATGGCACGAGAGATTAAATTCAGGGCGTGGGACATCGGCAAATCTAAGATGGTCCAGACAAATCGTCACGCATTGAACTTCGATGGTACTGGTGTCGCCTATCATCAAACTGCGGGGCGTTGGAACTATCTAGGTAGTGATAGTTACCAGCTCATGCAATACACCGGCCTCAAAGACAAGAACGGGGTGGAGATTTATGAAGATGACATCGTTGAGATAAAGGGCTCAGATAGGCTCGGCGGTTTTGGTACCGGCTATCAAAGAGGCGTGGTCGAGTGGGACGGGTTCGGTTTTGCCATAGACCGCACGTTGACTGGAAAAAAGTACGGCGGTCATGATCTCGGGTTCCTTCGCCTTGAGTTAGCCGTCATCGGCAACATCCACCAGAACCCCGAGCTCCTAGAGGCCAACCATGGAGCATGAGCTATTCGGCAAGTACGCCGACCTCTGGCCTGAATATGTTGCTCACATCGACGCGCTGAACGATGATCTATTGAAGGATCGCAGAGTTGAATACGAAGTCCGCCAAGCGGAGCACGAGCGCAGTCAGACGGAGTACGATGCTCTCCCCTTTTATCGTAAATGGGGACGACCAAACCCCGACGGAACTTTTAGCCATGTGCTACTACGCCCTAGATTTCCAGGCTATACCGCCACGGTTGAAGACTTCTTGATATGGGCCGCTCACCAAGAGAAGAAGCCATGACCTACGTCGTCAAAGCCACCGGCGAGATTATCGAGCCAGCTCAACTCGCCCGCTACCGAGTCCGCGCTAGAACCCACGAGCCCACCCCTAAGCGCAAGAGCAGACGGAAGCCGGCGCGCTGGTTGTCTCACCTGGTATGGGCGGTCGTATGCACGCTACTGGCTTCTGTCCTACTGGTCCTGACCGCATAAAGAAAAGACCCTCGGCTCCTTGGAAGGGCTAGGGATCTTTGCGTAGGAGGTAACTAACCTCTGAAACGTTCTCTTTTGGTACGAGCACACCAGGTTGCTTAGGCTCACATTAACATAAGACTATTGCCAACGATATAGTCAATAGCGTAATGTACGAAGCAAGCTGGTCCATACTTCAATGAACTAGCCCAGAGGAAGTATTCATTGCTTTTATGGCTAGTTTTGCTATGCTTAAAGAGAAGTATGGACTACCCCCTCGAACCCCGAGGGGTTTTTCTTTTTCCCTCGCAAGCCTGACACCCGGGCTCTGTCTAAACAAACGGGTACCGGCACCGATCCGGGCGCACATTCATAGGCTGATCGCGGCTGCTAATGCCCTAACCAGGCGTGAATCGGCCGGGAGCTATTTCGTGGCAACGTAGGCTCCTATGGAGAGCTGGCATGGTGCCAGCCTGCAACCCTGCAGCCGCCGCGATCAGCCTATGAACAAAGCGCATCCCGGCACGCACCAGGCCAGACCTAAAGGCTTCCCACCGCTCGATCTGTTTGAGGCTTCGGCACCAACCAGGCAGACGAGTACCGTGCAACATAAGAGAGTGGCTAACAAGAGGCGCCTAAAGAATTTTAGGCCAGGGAAGTATGTAATAGAGATGGGACGGCCGTAGGCTAAAGACCATCAGTAGACCTGTGCATAACCTCGGAAACTGTGGATAACTCCCACCTAACAGGTACGAAATAATACCCTTGCTTTTTACTGCGCTTGCTTCATACTTAAGTCATAAGCAAGGAACAATCAAATGCACGTATCAACCCCACCGGCGGACTTCAAGCCCCGCCACGGCCGCAAGCCATTAGACACCTCTCCGATAGAAGCCATTGGCGCAGTTGTCTTCATGGTCGGTGCCCCGTTCGTACTCGTCATAGCAGCTAAGCTCTTGGCCTCGTAATGGCACCGATCGACGGACCAGTAATGTATGGCCTGATGGCTGTGTCGCTTGTATTAGTGGCTGCAGGTAACCGTACCTATCGAGGTACAGCGTTGCATAACTACGCGATCTATTACCTACTTCTGGCTATCGCTTATGCCCTAGCTCGGATGCTTGTGCTGTGAGGCCCGAGTACGACCAAAAGCGCTTCTTCGAGGTCATACCCGAGAAAATCGCTGATACCCCAGTCGAAGCGCCGGCCGAGGTAGTCACGTACGGCAATGCTGACATCAACGAAGTCATCGCGTACTTCGAGACAGCGTTCAATCTGACCATGCCCCGAGCCAAGCAGCAGCGCTGGGCTGCTAAGAGAATGCTCACCAAGCACGGTATGGCCGACCTCAAGCAGGTTATCGACGCCGCTAGAGCTGTCCGCGGCATCCAATACGCCCCGGTCATCCTGAGTCTTGAAGACCTCGCCGAGAAGTGGAACAAGCTCGCCGAGTTTTACCGGAAGCAGCGCAATAACAAGACCTGGTCAATCTGATGGGCCAGAACTGGTGGAAAGCTACCCGCTTCGATCACGACGACTTGTATATCAAGCCTAACGAGGCCATGTTCATCATTGAGGCCCAGGGCAGTAAACGCCCCGTCTTCCTCTCACGCTTGAAGATGTCGATCCAGTCAGAGAAGTGGGAGCTGACCGAGACTCAGCGCAAGGTAACTGACTCCCTCGTAGCGCTACCTTCCTATAAGGAAGAGTCGACTGACCAGGACGCCGTCATTATGACTGAGCGCGGCGCCAGGGCTCGCTATGTAGCTCGTGACATCCCCGAGCAGCAGTGGGCCAGCAAGAGCACTCTATGGAAGTTCAGCCATCTGCCGCTTCACCAGAATGCCGACTATGGCACTTTGACCATCGTGTGCACTCGCGTTATCACCCGCAGAGAGCTTGACCCTAAGAACCTCCCCGAGGGCTTGAGACCGCTGGAGGACTGGGAAGAAGAGCTGATGCAGAAGAAGTTCCCGGCCAGACGATGAGTCAGATGGACTACGCGGAGCATCAGTGCTTCTCATGCGATCAGCCGGCGGCCGGATACATGAAGGGCAAAGGCCATGAGTACTACTTCTGCACCAAGCATTTCGACGAGATGCACGCTAAGTGGTTCAAGGTCCCTCGCCCTCCCGGCATTGGGCGGTTCATCGCCGCAGAGCGCCGAGAGAGGGCGAACAAGAAGTAACAGATCAAACAATAAACAAGGATCCATAACCATGGGTCGTATCGGAAACTCAACTAAGCGCATCCCCAACTCGGGTGGCGTATTCATAAAATTTAACGATGGTGACAAGTTCAGGTTCCGCCTCCTAGAAGAGCCGTGGGTCCGCATCACTCAGTACGGTAATGACGACCCTTCTCACAGCTACCTGTTCCCCGTCTGGGACTACGCAGCCGAGAAGGTACGCATCCTCTCGCAGAGCATCGCTGGCGCTAAAGCCATTGACGATATGAACGATGAGTGGGGCGGTGAGGAATACCCGTCCAAGTTTGACCTCACGGTTTCTGCAGTCGGCTCCGGACAGAACGGCCGTAAGTACACCCGTACTTCCTCACCACATCAGGGCACGATGCCGCCCAGCAACCAGTTAGAAATGATTGATATGGCCAAGGTAGCCGATGGCGCTATCCCCTTGGTCGACTTCGAGGCCGGCAAGGATCCTGAGGTCCGGACATTGGACAATGCAGAAGAGCCTAAGGCTCCGAAGTCGGATGATGTCTTGCCCACTGAGGCTGACCTTAAGAACATCAACCTTGACGACATCCCCTTCTAATGGCACCCCGAGTAGCCGCTAGAACCGAGAAAGACTTCGCGGCCATCAAGGCTTATGCCGAGAAGCACAACCTCAAGCCTGAGCTTTCCGCCTGGCCACAGATGCGCTTCACTAACCGGGACACGGGGGAGGAGGTGAAAATACTCCTCTCCCATATCAAGGACGAGCTTAAAGCGGATGACGCCAAATGAGCGGCCTCATAGTACAGCGCAAAAACAACTGGGTCTCGCTGAAGTTCCCGAGTCGGTTCAGCACCGTCCTCATATCCGCTACCGACTTCGCCGCCCTACTGGCCGAGATGAGAACTCCGGACAACGATGCCCAGACAGAGCTACGAGCGCTAGACGAGCTGTTAGAGGCTGCGGGAGATGGTAAGCGAGTGAGTGTTGCATATTTCCGCGACTATATCGCACGCAGGCTCTCAGCCCGTCAGAACTTAACTAACGAGGAGGCATAGACATGCCTGGAACAGTCGAAGGAGGCAAGCGCGCCGCCGCAACTAACAAGCTCAGGTACGGGGATAACTTCTATCGCCTTATAGGTCGCCGCGGCGGCACCGTTTCCCGAGGGGGGGGGTTCGCCAAAGACCCCGATTTAGCTCGTTGGGCTGGCTCATTAGGCGGTCGCGCATCACGTCGCACCAAGCAGAGCGGTTAGATGAGGACTAAAACCTTCATCTGTCGCAAAGAAGGCTGTGTCATCGAGACCGAAGTTCCTTATGTATCAGGTCGTCAATACTGCGACACCCACCGCCCACGTCCGTCTCAAGCAAAACTTACCCCTGAACAACTCCTCAAACGGATGCAGGCCGGCGCCCGTAATGGACTTAGAGGCTTCGCGGTATCAGAGGAAGCAGCCAGAACCGCTGGCAGTAAGGGCGGATTGATCTCATCCAAGCAACGTAACCAGGAGAAGTCTAATGCCAACTCAAACTAAGCCCGTATCAATCCCAGTCCGCAACAAGCGCCTAATCTGCCTCTACTGCAAGCTAGCTAAGCCTGGTCTATGCCGTTACCACGTCGTGAAGGCGGTGGAGGGGAAGAAGCGATGAGCAACCAGGACGGCTACAACAGGCCCACATATGATGATGCGCTGAAGTCGATTCAGGAGTCCGACCACACTAAGAGGCACTCCCGAACCGATGCGGCCCCAGGAGTCTCAACGGATTCGCTGCCCAATAGTGAGCCCACTAAGCCGGAGACATGCCCAGACTGCCAGCATGTCAGTAGAAGCAAGTATGGGCTATGCGACAAGTCGGTTGGACAAAAGAAGTACCACATGTGCATGTGCAGAAATACCAGCCATGCTTACGTGCCCACTCCTGTATTAGAGGGTGATGAGCTAGCGCGGCTAATCAAGAATTTTGAAGATGGAGAACTCGGCCACCCCATAGCTACAAGCGGGCGGAGAGAAAACCTCATCAGGTCTATAGGCGCCCTCATCACCAAACAGAACCAGGCCTACCACGCCGCTGGGTTGAGGGAGCTGCAACAAGCCTGGCTCACTGGTTATGACGGAGCCATGGTCTACAAAGAGCATTTCGACCAGGCAATAGCCAAAGAGGAGAGCAAATGAGTGACTATCGACGAAGCATTTAAGGCAGGCCATACCAAGCTCCGACTTGAGAAGTGGGCCTTACCCGAAGACCACATTGAACTCTACGACGCAGGTAATGGCTATCTTGGCCCATGGGTGCACTTCCACTCGCCATTACTAGATAAGCCCCATCCAATATTCATCGGCGATGCGGAGCAAGAAATTGACTGGGTACCGTATTCGGCGGCATTACCGCCTCAACCACAGCCCAGACCGGCAGAGAGTGACGCTGCCAAGCCAGTAACCAAAGAACAGGAGAATAGCAGGTGAAAGCATACCTTTTGTCAGTAAAAGATGAGGACGATGCCGGTCAAGCGGTGGTGTTTGCCAATACCGCCAAAGAGGCTAAGAAGCAGGTTTTCGCACACGACTCATTGGTCGAAGCACTAGAAGGTGGATGGATTGACCTGAGGGTGCATCGTAGCAAGCGATACGACGGCATGGAAAAGCTCAGTGCTGCCGAGCTAGCGCTGCATCAGTGGCCTGATGGCTGGCAATGGTTTGACATGGATTTCCCCTACCCAGACGAGTCCACCGACGCCGAGTTTATCGAATGGTACAACGATACCTTTCCCACCCCAACCAAGAAGGAGAACAGTCATGAGTAAGACATATGTAGTGGCCGTAAATTGCCCCGGTTATCAACGGTTCGTCGTCGAGGCCGATGACAAAGAAGATGCTGAGCGTAAGGCAGAATGCGCCTTTCAGTGCGACCAGGTGGGCGGAGAGGCTGTTGGTGAGGACACCGAAGAAATAGCCCAGGCCACGGCTAAGCACGAGCATGGCACCCATATCGACTACGAGGAATACCCCGATGCCAAGTAACCCCAACACAAATACCCCATGCAAAACCTGCGGAGGCGTCGGGAAAGCAGCACCTATGCGGATGTTCAACTGCCGCGATTGTGACGGCACCGGCATACAGCCCACAGAGAGCTTTGAAGACCAGCTCTACACCGAACTTCACGATGTTTCCGCACTAGTTGGTGACACTTCCCGTGAGGGCCGTGAATGGTTAGCCCGCGTGCAATCGCTTATCCAAGCCACCACAGACCAGAGAGTAGCTGAAGCCCGCATCGATGAACTTACCGGCATGGAAATGGCCAGCGTGAGAATCCTGCATAAAGACGGCTTCCGTTCATGCATAGACGTTGATGTGGTCAGCCGCCGTAAAGCGAAGCTAGCCGCCAGCCTCACTAAGAAAGAAGGAGACAAGTCATGAAGACGAAAAAGCCAATGGTAAAAGCGCACAAGCCCCTGTTCCCCCGCTTCATATCCGAATGGTTATGCCGTAGACGTGGCCATTGGCCGCAGAAACATGCCCGACTAGTCTGTGTGCGCTGCGGAGATTACCTAAGTGTAGATGGGCCGATTGACCGTAACTATGAGGGGGACAGGTAAATGGACGACACCGCTATCACCGAGGAGCCAAGGGGCTTACGCATTTGGGGCGGTCTATCTAGGGATAACATTGCACTGCCGTTCTCAATCAGCTACATGACTGGCGGTGGGTACTTATACGTGGGTCTGCACGTGCTGTGCTTCATGGTCGCGTTTAACTACTCGCCCAAGGAGCAGGTGTGACCGGCGAAGAACGCTGGGCTCTCCTCCAGAAGAAGCCTGTAGCTAAGAAGACCCCCAAGCCAATCAAGCAGGTTGGCAAGGTAGGTGAAGCACGAGCCGCGGACCGCAAGGCCAAGCTCAAGGCTGAGCCGGCCAACCACCAAGGCTTGCGCCAGTGTTACATCGGCCTAGAGTGGACTGAGAACGTAATCAATGAACACGTCATCGACGCTAGCTCCCGACCTGATCTCCGGCATAACCCCGATAACCACCGTTATGCTTGTAATCCACATAACCTAGCCAAGAAGAACGGCACACTAACTAAAACACAGCAGATGCGCGTAGCTACGGCCGTCGAGGAAGTCTTGGAGGCAACCAATATGGGGTCATAGGTGCCAGAAAACACGGTGTTTCACTTGACTGCAAAGATTAGTTGTTGACTGATTGACCTTAAGACCTCCTGCGGGCCAGTAGGCCCGTAACTAAAGGAGGCACTATGCCAGACGAAACATCAGCAGAGCGTGAACTAACTTATGGTGAGAAGGCTGTTGGACTGACGTTCAACCCATCGGGCAACGAAACCGTTCAGGCCATCAAGGTGGCTTTCGCAGCTGCCATTGATGTGATTCAAGAAGAACGCCTTAAGGACACAACAGCGAGCGAAAAGGGTGCGATGCTTACGCTCGCGATCCGTGAGGCGCAAGCAGCTCAGATGTGGGCGGTCAAGGCCGCTACCTGGAAGAGCTAGTCAGCTCAGATCAAAGAACCCTCGGCACTATCGGGGGTTCTTTTCTATGTCGCCTAATACTGCCTCCAATATACATTGGGCGACCCGAACAAGCTGCTTCTCGCTCAAATCATTGACGACTCGGCCGCACTCTTGTGTGACCGAGTTTTTCTATTGCTCGGCTGATATGCAGCTATGCCATGTCGTCCCGTGGGTTGTAAATAGCGTTCGGTGTCACCTTTGACAAACAGGGCTAACGATTAGATTCTATCGAAACTTGACGCTCTTAAGCCATTGCTTCAATATAGGACGGGTTGGTTCATTCACAACGACTAAGGCAGCTGTATGGTCAGCCACACGGTTCTGCTCATAAAGGTATTTCCGACGTGCTTTCAGTACGAGACCGTCGACAACGTGGTCACTCGATGCCCTAAGTCATCAACGAACGTGTTGGTACTGGGGGGCGTCTTCCACTTCTACTGCGACGATCACATAAAGCACTTCGTCGGAGTGCTTCTGTCCTTCATCTCGGAGCAAGCGCTGATAGCGAAGGGCAGCCCGAAATGCGAGTACATCGGGGTCATCCCCGGTTCGGAAGAGTTGTACCAATGCCCGTTCGCCGCAATATGGCTCGTTGGATGCGACGAGGCCGAGGTGAAGTGTTGCCACCCACACAAAGACGACTTCCTCAAGGACGAGCCCGGCGCACGGGTTGAACGTCTGGATAGGAACGACCCTTTCTGATCCCGAGGCATAAGCCTCCCAATCCCATAGGGGACCAGCATGGCACGCAAGGTAGTCCAGATCGATGACCTCGATCCGGAGCAGGAGGCCGAGCGCACACTGACGTTTGGCTGGAACGGCGACTACAGGGAGATTGACCTCTCAACGGAGAACATCAAGAAGTTCGCCGATGCGATGGCTCCGTTCTTCAAGGCTTCGCGGCCGATCGACCCCAAGACCGGTCAACGCCGCTTCGCCAACGGAAGCAACGGTCAAGGCGTTCTCTCCTACGGTGACTTCGAGCCGAGTGAGGTACGAGCATGGGCAGCTGACAACGGCGTCGAGGTGAGCGATAAGGGGAGGATTCCCCAGGACATCGTGAACCAGTGGCAGTCCGCCATGAAGAAGAAGGCCGAGGAAGAAGCCGCCGCTAAGGCTGCTCCCGCCCCGGCGACCCCGCCGCCCCCGGCCAAGGCCGGAGCAACATCGAAGTGATCGTCAGATCGCTTCTCTACCCCTGACATAGTCGGGGGGCTTTTTCTTTGCTACTCGACTAGCTATTGCTCCGCTTATGAGTAAGCTTCTCCTTGCAACTCCCGTACGAGCAAGGGGGCCTGGTGGCCAAGAAGACCGTAGTCATAGACGACCTCGATGGGACCGACGGCGCCGAGACCATGACCTTTGGTCTGGACGACAAGCGGTACAGCATCGACCTGGGCGAGAAGAATGGCAAGAAGCTCCGCGAGTTCCTGGCTAAGTACATCGAGGTGGCTGAAGAGATCGAGGAGCCGGCGCCTACGATGAAGGTGACTGGTCCGCGTAAGGCAACCAGTGATTACGACCCGGCCGCGGTACGTCAGTGGGCGACTGAGAACGGCATTGAGGTCAACCTCAAGGGGCGGGTGCCGGAAGCCATCATCAGTCAGTGGCGGCAGGCTACGGCCCCCAAGGAGGAGCCTGAGTCGGAAGACAAGACGACGCCGGCGGATGCGGAAGAGAAGGCGACCGCCTAAGGTTCAAGACGGCTAGACCCCCGACAGGACACAGCCTGTCGGGGGTCTAGTGTTTCCTACTGTCACGAACTACTACAGGTCGAACTCCCCTGCCTGTACTCCGCTCTTGAACGTGGCCCACTCTCCGGGGGTGAAGACCAGCACCGCACCATCAGGGTTCTTGCTGTCGCGCATAGCGACAGCTCCAATCACAAACGCCACTTCGACGCAGTCACCGTTCGCTTGACTTGCCGAAGCCTTAGTCCACTTTGCTTCGCTGAGGTCTATCATTCCCTTACCAGCTTCTTCATGAGCGCCTGCGTCTGCGGGACGCTAAGCGCGGCGGCCCTTAGGTTATCGAAGATGAGTCCATACCGCTCTATGTCGCCCTCGCGGTCTGGATAGGGGTCGCTACTGCTTTCCAGATAGACGACGTCCGGATCAGCTGGATGTACATACTTGAGGATGTTGAACGCTCCTACAAGTGTTCCGTGATGCGCCCCGGCCGAGAACGGGATTACTTGGATGATGATGTTGTCTTGGTCGCCCAGCTTTAAGAGATGTTCGAGCTGAGCCTTCATCACTTCCTTACCGCCGACCTCTCGGCGCAGTGCGGCTTCGTCCAGCACTGCCCTAAGCTCCAAAGGCTCTGGCTTAGCAAGGACAGCTTGGCGTTGCATACGGACCTCTAGACGTGTTTCTAGAGCATCGTCCGTCAGGCCATTCATAGTGGCTTGGTTGATGGCCCTGGCGTAGTCCTCTGTCTGCAAGAGGCCGGGGATCACATGCTGATAGGTCAGCAGGGTCGTGGCTTCTGCCTCAAGACCGATGTACGTGGAGTACGGGATATCGCTGTAGAGCTGCCACCATCCCTTCCGCTTGGCTTCGCGGTTGAGTCGGTTCAGCTCGTCCTGGCGTTCTTTGTCCGCCACGCCGTACAGCTCGATCAGCCGTGCTAGGTCTCCGGCTGTGACCGGAGACCGTCCCAGCTCGATGCGCGACAGCTTGGAGTTGGACCACGTCAACTGTCGGGCTGCTTCGTCACCCTTGAGTCCAGCGGCCTCCCTGAGCGCACGAAGTTCCAGGCCAAGCCGCCTGCGGCGCACCACTGGGCTTGTCGTCGTCATGGCTACCAGTGTCGTCACAATCCGTCGTCGTAGCAAGCGCCCGTGGGATTGCATGAGGAGACGGTATTGCATGGATCTGTGGTTGTGGAGCAGACTCGTGCAACAACGTAACAACCATCCCCGACCCAGGGGGCAAGACCGCAATGAACCAACCCCCACCTCCCAGCAGTCGGTTGGAGTTGATCTGTGAAGAGTCGTCCGTTCGTTGGGCACGCGTACACACGCGCGATGTGCTGAGCAAGTGGTCGGTACCTGACTCGGTCCTCCAGGACGTGGTCCTGGTGGTCTCCGAGCTGTCGACCAATGCCGTCAAGCACACCCGGCGACCTGCGACTTTGCCGCAGATGCCTGCACCGGCTCCGCTCAAGTTCGTCTTAACGCTCTGGTTCATGCCGGAGTACGTCATGGTCTACGTCTACGACCAGGACAGAACGCCGCCTGCTATCCGCAGGGCTAACCCTGATGCCGACGGCGGCCGTGGGCTGGCCCTGGTAGAGCAGCTGACTAGTGAGTGGGGCTACATCTACCCGACTCCCTACTCGGGCAAGGCCGTGTACGCCAAGGTCCTGATGCCCGGCAACCCACTGCCAACTGACCTACCGGCAGCGGAAGTGCCTCTGCCTCGCGGTCGGAACCTGTACATAGTGCGTGAGGGATTGAGCTATGCCTGAGCCCAAGCAAGTCGGTCTCTGGAGGCCGCTGGAGAACGGCTACCTGTGCCAGTTCCTCTATCTGACTGGCACCCGGCAGAAGGTGACGCCGGTCTACGTCTCCTACCGCGTAGTCGCGTCACCGTTCGAGGGACTGCGCTGGCTGCACGAGGTCATGGCCCCTCTGCCGCAGACCAACAAGGGCAACTACTTCGAGCGGCGCGGCTACTGGTGCATCAAGGACGAGCTCCAGGACGTCATAGAGGTCGTTGAGCTCGGTGGCCGGTGGTGGTCTACCTCGTTCAACGTCCTGCGGGGTCAAGTGCAGATCGTCGTCAGTCCTGTGCCTGTACTCCCGCTTGTCCCGCCGGATAGCAACGTCCGCCGGCCTCCGTTGGCTAACCCGCCATCCCTCACCGCGGCAAGGGACATCCCGTAGGGAGAACAACTCCATAAGCGAAGCCCCCGAGGGATTTGAGTCTGACTCTTCCTCGGGGGCTTCTTTGTGTTCATAGGCTGGTTCAGAGCAGGGCGGCACATAGCGCTGGTGGTCATCTAACACCTCACGGAGGGAACTTGTCCTCGACGCTTAGCCCTGAATCAGCCTATGAACCTGTCAACGATCTGCCAGTATATCGGCGGCTAACTCTGGTATCTCCTTAGCGAGTCCGGACCAAAAGAGACTAGCTACACTAACCTTCTCGCCGTTGTTGCGCGTTCGGGCTATCTCGTCAATCTTGGCCTTAAGGCTCGGACTTGGCGTGAGGTGAACGTGCCCCTTGGCTTTGCGCTTACCCATTACGTCTGGCCTCCTTAGCCTGATGACTTAGCCAGGCGCTAAAGACAGTCTTAGCGCTTTTGACGAAGTGGGCTCGTGATCGCGGCTGTATGACGACGTTACGACCTTGCTCCCAGCACTCCAGTAGCAGTACCTCGTTGGGTCTTGGTCGACGACCTAGGAATTGCTCGGCAAACTCTATGAGGTTGATGTCTCGCTTAGCCATGGGGATGCTCCGCACAGGCTGGCGCACTACCCGGGGTCGCACCATGAACCTCGACAACGATGAGATCAGGCGCGAGGTGATACATGCATGAGTACGTCTTGGATCCGGTACCGGCTTGTAGTTCCACGCTAGGGACGAACGGCGCCGGTGTTGGCTCGACGGTAGGCGTGGGCTCTGTGGCCGTTGCTGTGGCGCTAGGAGCGTTGGCAGCCACGGCGCCGGCGGATGGGTTACCTACCAGGGCAACGCTTATCTCAGGGCTCGTAGATGGCTCAGGTGTAGGAGCGGCATCCGTGTTAGTCGTGACCTCAACGGACGGCCGAGGGGTTGCTGTCTCTTGGTCGGCCTTACCAGTGCCGGTGAGATTAAAACTTCCGGTGACTAGAACAGCGGCGGAGACGGCTAGAGTTATGACCTGTTTCTTCATGGGGTGGTTCCTGTTTAACGCTACTCACCTCGTCTTCGATTATCTAAAGGAGGGTGCATTCAGATAATCGAAGACCAAGCGGGTAACTGCTTTGATGATACGCGTAATGATCATCAATTGCAACACCCCTATGGCTATTTAGATGATCAATGCCGTACTATGCAAATAGATAAGCAAGGAAGAGCGCAATGCCAGGTGGACGACCGACAAACTATTCATCAGAGATGGTTGACCTGGCGGCGAAGTACCTTAAGGGCTGCAAAGATTCGTATAAGCTCGTTAGTGGAACACAGACCACTGACGAGCGCATAGAAGAAAAAGACGGCGAGAAGGTGACGACTGTCCGTACTTCTAGTCGTAAGGCGCGCGAGCTACACGTTAAGTTGCCCAGCATCGAGGGCCTTGCTTTATATCTGCACATCCGGCGTTCTACAGTCTATGACTGGCAGAAAGCACACTCAGAGTTTTCCGACATTGTCGAGGAGATTTTGACGACCCAGGCCGAGCGTCTGCTTAACGGCGGGGCCTCGGGGCGCTATAACCATTCGATCTCTAAGCTCATCCTAACCAAGCATGGTTACGTGGATAAAGTTGAAACACGCGAGGTCGAAGACTGGGATGACTTAGTAAACAAGGCCGACGAAACCAATGCCGACAGCGGAACAAGCCAAGAAGGTAACTGAAGCCTGCCGCCGGTCTCCGCGCTTCTTTCTGATTGATTACATAGGCGCCGACCCCTGGTATAAGCAGCTCGACATCATCGAGAGCGTCAGGGACAACCGCGTTACTACTGTCCGGTCATGCCACGGCATCGGCAAGAGTTGGATAGCGGCCCGTACCGCGGCTTGGTTCCTCTTGGCCTACCCAAACTCGGTAGTGGTCACTACGGCTCCCACCGGACGCCAGGTCAAAGAGATCCTTTGGCGTGAGTTCCGTGTGGCAGTCCGCAAGTCTAAATACCGCTTTCCTGGCAAGACGCTCACCCAACAGCACGAGATATCAGAGAAATGGTATGCGGTAGGGGTAAGCGCCAAAGATCCTGACGCCTTCCAAGGTTTCCACGCTGATCACATCCTTGTCATCGTGGACGAAGCGGCCGGTGTAGCCGAGCCCATTTTTGAGGCAGTGGACGCTCTTGTCACCAGTACCAACGGCCGTGTGCTCTACATCGGCAACCCGACCAGCGTCGGCGGGACGTTCAAGGAAAGCCACCGCTCGCACCTGACAAACAAGATTCATGTGTCGGTCTGGATGACACCCAACTTCACCGTCAACGGGATAGCCAAGTGCACAGATCCAGGGTGTGAACGGCCATTCCATCCGGCCGAGGCAGTAGTAGAAGCCATTGAGAGCGGGCGAGAACTCAAGGTAGCCAACCCGCACTTGGTCTCCCCCATGTGGGTCTATGAGCGCATCTTCAAGTGGGGGATAGGGACGCCTCTTTGGGATGCTCGTGTAGAGGGAGAGTTCCCGTGTACGAGTATGAGTTCGCTGATACCACTGAACCTCGTTGAGGCGGCTATGACCGAAGAACGCCACAACGAGGTGGCCGTAGGCTCCTCTTGCTTTGGCATCGACGTAGCCGGCCCCGGCGCCGACAAGAGCGCTATCTATCATCGCAAGGGTCAAAAGGGGGAGTCTATCCGCTCTTACCACACGCCTGACACCACCACCCTTAACGACGACATCGAGCAACTCAACCCCTCGGATCACTTGACCCATGTGGTGATTGAGGCGGCGGGTATTGGTATCCCGGTGTACGACCACGCGTTACGTCGAGCGAGGGAGAAGCCGGGCACGCTGCATAAGATCCTTGCTTTCCGGCCATCAGGAGCCCCGACTGTCAAGGACCCGATGCCCGGTCAAGAGGACTTCGTTAATCAGCGAGACGAAATGTGGTGGAAGGTTAGCCGCATGTTTGTCAATGGCACCATTGCTATACCTGAGGACGATGAGCTAGTAGCAGAGCTATCCGCGCTTGAGTGGAGCGATCAGGGCGGCAAGATTAAGGTGGAGAAGAAGGAAGACTTTAGAAAGCGGCTCGGCCGGTCACCGGACAAGGCAGACGCATTGATGATTTCGTACGCTGCAGTCGGGGTTCAGAACGTACTCCAGTTAGAAGAAATACCCTACACCACCCCCGACACATATACGGCTGGCTTGCTCGGTAAAGAGTTTTAAGCGCATAATGGCGGCAATGGATACAGAAGCCCAGAAGATAGAGGCCGCCGCAAAGACCGCCGCTCAATACGGTGAGCTTGGTCGTTCCGGCACGCTTATCTTCAGCGGCATCATCACTGGTGAGGAGTACAGCTCTGATCTTACTGGGCATCAGGCTGTAGTCGTTTACGACAAGATGCGTCGTGGTGATGCGACTGTTCGGGCTTCATTAGCTGCCTGCTATCTGCCGATTGAGCAGGCTCAATGGGAGTTCGACGCTGCTAGTGACGACCCTATAGACCAAGACGTTGCCGAGTTCTGCGACGAGGTTTTCATCAAGGGGCTCAACTGGCACGGCTTTATCTCGGAAGCCTTGACATTCTTGCCGTTTGGCTTCTCGGTCTTCGAGATGGTCTTTGGTATGAAGAAGGTCAACGGCAAGGATCGCATCGTCATCACTAAGTTAGCTTTCCGCAAGCAGAAGACTATCTACAAGTGGACCAGTGATAAGTACGGCGAGGGCATCACGCAGATGATCGCGGATGGTTCCACTCCCGAGATCCCCTGGAGCAAGCTCGTCGTCTTCACTAACCAGAAGGAAGGTGATAACCACGAAGGCATTAGCGTTCTTCGGTCGGCCTATAAGCATTGGTTTATCAAGGACACGCTCTACCAGATTGACTCAGTAGCACACGAGCGTCATGCCCTGGGCGTAATTGACATCACCGAGCCAGAGCAGGCAGACGACAAGGACCGGCAGAAGCTCATTACGGGGGCTCGCAACCTCCGCGCCAATGCTCAGTCTTACGTCAATCACAAGGTTGGCTGGACCGTTGGCTTCATGGACATGAAGGCTGGCACGCTGCGCGACATGAAACCGAGCATTGACCACCATGACCGACAGATAGCCAAGAACACATTGACACAGTTCCTGGAGCTTGGCTCTAACAGCTCGGGTAGCCGTTCGTTGAGCGAAGACCACAGTGCATTCTTCACCTTGGCCGAGAAGTCAACAGCTCAGATCATCATCGATACTTTGATGCAGACAGCCGTTAAGACAGTCGTAGACCTTAACTTCACTGTGGACAAATACCCGCAACTTAAGGCTACTGGCCTCGATGACCAGAACATCACTCTGTTCTCTGATGCGTACGAGAAGATCGTAGGAGCTGGCGGTATCGTCCCCACCGACGAGGATGAGAACTTCCTCCGTAGCACGTTAGGTATGGCCGACAAGGCCGAGGGCGCCACTGGTCGCAAGCCAACGGACAAGGCCAAACCTAAGGCTGACGTCAAGAAGGAAACGGCTCCGGTACCCGAGGACAAGACCAAGGCAGCCATCGTCCGTGCCAACCAGCTCTACGACGAGCTGACCGAGGCCCACCGTGCACAGCGAGCTGCTTGACGCCCGTGAGCGTCTGGGCGTAGTCATCCGTGCCTCAGACGACTGGGAGGACGACTACCGGGCAGACCCGGCAGCGTTCAAGCAGCTAGTCAAAGCTGAGAGAGCGTTAGAGCGCAGTGTACTGACCTACCTTGGCGGCTTAGCTGACCGGGTGCCGGCGCTCGTCCAATGGCACCAGCTATCTATTAGGGCTGCCGCGGACCCTCAGGTCATAGACCCGAACGATCCCCGCCTCCAGGAGGAGAAGACCGAGTTCTTTCGTCAGATGTACGACGGCATAGAGAGCCTGGTCTTGCTCGGTGGTCTGTCGGGTGAGTACCTGTATGGCGTGCAGCTCGGGCTCAACCCGGCCAACACTCTAATCCTCGATGCTGCCCGCTCTCATACGGGCACGCTCATCAAGGAGATCACGGCAACCAACCTCAGGTTGATCCGGCAGTCCATCGGTACAAGCATCGAGCTAGGCGAGGACGGTAGCGCCACCATCGACCGCGTACAGAAGGTCATAGCCAACCCTGTCCGGTCAGAGATGATCGCTCGTACTGAGACGGTCAATGCGTATCAAATTGGGCTTGAACAGTTCGCCCACCTGACTAATGCAGTGTCTAAGACCTGGCAAGCAAAGCAGGCCGGCGCCTGCCGTGTGTGTGCGCCTTTGAATGATGTAACTGTGGCCATAGATGAATCATTCGCCACCCTACTCGGTCCCAGGATACGACCGACTGCTCACCCTCGATGTCGCTGTGGTCTGCGCTATAACTATAAATAAGATTGACAAGCGTATTCGCTAAGCCGCAATATAAAACAAAGAACGCCGGGCAAGCGGCGTCCTGGGTTAATCATAAGGGACGCACGTCTTGCCAGCAATGAAGGTCAGCCAGCCGATTGAGCTTAAGGCATCCGCACAGGGTGGCCAGGCTGCTGAGTTGCCGACAGAGATTCAGGTTGTCCGTCCTGGTGTGTGGAAGACCCCCAACCATGGCGATTTCACCATTGCCGATAGCGATCTAGTACAGGCTGCTGAGAACTTTCAGAAGTTCTTCAAGGCCAAGGGTCGTCAAGCCCCCATCGATTATGACCACAACGACGTCACCAAGGGTGCCGCTGGTTGGATTAAAGACGTCTACGTCAAGGCCGGCGAAGGTCTATGGGCAAGCGTCGAATGGACGGACATCGCGGCTCAACAACTGAAGAATCGGGTTTTTCGGTACCTCTCACCCGAGTACTACTTCAAGGGCTGGGAGAATCCCGAAGTCAAGGGCGAGTTTCACGACAACGTCCTATCTGGTTTTGCTGTCACCAATCACCCGTTATTCAAAGACCTGCACCCGCTCGTCGCGAATGAGCAGGGTGGTAAGGGTCAGATGTTCATTTATGTTAAAGGAGACGACCGTATGAAGTTAGAAGATGTACGCAAAAAGGCTCTCGCTGACTTGACCAAAGAAGAGAAAGACTTCTTGGCTAAGAACAAGGCTGAGCTGACTGACGCCGAGCGCAAGACGTTCGAGTTGGGTGAGACGGAGGCAGAAGCTAAAGCTGCCAAGGAAGCAGCTGACAAAGTTGCGGCCGAGAAGGAAGCTGCTGATAAGGCAGTAGCCGGTAAAGCCGCTGCTGATGCTGCCGCCGAGGCCGCCAAGGTCGAGGGTTCAGTCAAGATCAGTGCTAGCGAACTGAGCGCACTGAAGGCCGCCGCGGCTCGTGGTATTGAGGCTGCCGACAAGTTGGAGAAGAACGAAGCTACGGCTTTGGTTAAGGGCCATGTCGGGCGCGGCGCTATCAAGAGCGACGAGGCTGAAGAGGCTGTTTCTATCCTCCTGGCTTCTGCTCCTGCTCTCCGTACCCGACTTGAGATATTCCTAGGCAAGTTGCCAGACAACGAACTGCTCAAGGGTAGTGAGCTAGGCAACGGCGGCGAAGGTTCCGCCAATGCTGAGGCAGCTGCAGCCGAGATGAGCAAACTCGCTGAAGAGCGTGCAGCCAAGGAAAAGATCAGCTTCGGCCAAGCCATGAAGCTTGTTGCTAGCGAGAAGTCTGAGCTGGCCAAACTGGCAACCGTAGTAACTAAGAGCGAGGACAACTAGCAATGACTACCTTTGTAAACGGTAATCACCGCAGCGCGCCGGCTGGCGCTGACCTATCAGCCAAGCAGTATTACATCGTGAAGCAATCAAGCGGTAACACCGTTCTGGCTTCTGCCGCGACTGACAAAATCACCGGTGTCTTGATGAACTCTCCGGTAAGCGGCGAGTTGGCACAGACCTGGCTCCGTTCCGCCGCTGGAACTCTAAAAGTCGTCCTAGGTGGCACCGTCACAGAAGGCGCTGCTGTTACTTCAGACGGCAGCGGCAAGGGAATTGCTACCACTACACCAGGTGACCAGATCCTCGGTTACAAGATGGGCTCTGGTAGCAACATAGCCGGTGACATCGTCGAATTAATGCCCTCAACAGCTAAGTACTAAGGAGTATCGTTAAATGCCGCAGTTAAAAGACTTACGCCGTAATCCGATACTGACCAACATATCGAAGGCGTTTCGTAATGATCAAGCTAACTACATCGGGATGTCGTTGCTACCTGAGTTACCAGTAGCAGAAGACGCCGGTTTCTACTACGTCTATGACAAGTCTGGTATGAAGGTCGTTGAGACCCGCATCACGCCCAACGTCAAGGCGTCCGTAGCTGAAGTAGAGCGCAACCTGAGCAAGGTGCCCTATGGCCCCCTGGAGAAGCAGGCCCTCGACGAGTTCCTGAGCGATGATGAAATTAAGCGCTCCAAGGATCCGTTGAACGCTCGCATCGACACCACCGAGAACGTCACTGACGTCTTCTTGCTAGCCAAGGAAGCTAAGGCCGCCGCTCTCTTGAGTAGCACCAGCGTCCTGACTCAGAACACGACTCTGTCCGGTACCTCTCAGTGGAGTGACTTCGGTAACTCCAATCCGTTCAATGACATCCGCGTCGCTAAGAACTCAGTGAAGGCCAACGGCCTTCGTCGGGTCAACACTGCTTGGATGAGCTTTGAAGTCTGGTCCATCATTGAAAACCACCCTGACTTCCTGGACCGCATCAAGTGGAGTGAGCGCGGCATCATGACGCCCGAGATCTTCGCTTCTCTGATCGGTGTGAAGCAGATCCTCATTGGCGACGCTGCCAAGAACACCGCCGTAGATGGTCAGACTGATGTCCTAGCTTCCGTCTGGGGCAAGCACTTCGGCTTGGCTTACATCGAGGCTCGTCCGGGCTTGAAGCAACTGTCATTGGGTTACACCCTGCAGTTAGAAGACGGTCGCGGTATGGAAACCATCGACAGCCGCAAAGAGATGGGTGAGTACGAGCGCATTAGCGACTACTACCTGCAGTACGTCATGACTCCGGAAGTCGCCTACTCAATCCAAAACGCAGTAGCTTAAGGAGGCCCTCAAATGATGAACAAACAAGCTGGCCGACAGGTCATCGATAATCTGCAGTCTGCCAACGGAGCGATCCGTCGGCAGGCGTGGACAGACGTTCTCGTTGATACGGCCAAGACCTATGTGAAAGCTGCGGTAGCCACCTCGGCTTCGCTAGTCACCACGACAACGACCTTTACGCATCAGCCTGACTTCCCTCGCAACATCGTGATCACACCTGGTGGCACGACCGCAGATGTTCCCGCCGGCGACATCACTGTCTCTGGTACAAACATCCGCGACGAGGTGATTAGCGAAGTGTTCACACTGACCGCTAACCAGACGGCTGCCTCGACCGGCTCGAAGGCTTTCAAGACTCTGACGAGTGTTGTCTTCCCGATCCAGGACGGCGCCGCGGCAACCTATGACCTCGGTCTAGGAGTCAAGCTCGGGCTCGACCGCAAGCTCACTGAAGCATCTGTCATTGATGCTTACGTGGGTGGCGTACGCGAGGCTACGTTCCCGACTGTGGCCATTAGCTCCTCTGCCATCGAGAGCAACACTATGTCCACCAACACAGCACCTAACGACACCCGCGACTTCTCTGTCTTCTTCATTACGACTGAGAAGACCCTCGCGGCTGGCACCACAGCTTAAGGAGCAACATGCAAGTTAAAGCAACACGCAACGTAAACCATGATGGCACCCTCTACACCGAGGGAACCCTCTTTGAAGTCAACGAAGCAGACGGCCAGGCGCTCGTAGAGGTCGGTGCTGCTGTCCAGGTCGAAGTAGCAAAGCCAGTTGTATCTCAAGGTCCGTCTTACGACGAACTCAAGGCTCGTGCTAAAGAGTTAGGACTTGCGGCCAACGGTAGCCGTGATGCTCTAATTGAGCGCATTGCGGAAGCCGAAGATGCCAACGCAGCCAAGGAAGCTGAGGACGAGGCCGATGCACAGGCGGCCGAGGAAGAGGCAGCAGCTAAAGCTGCTCAAGACTTAGTCGACGCTCAAAGCTCTAAGAAGCCGTCTGACGCTCCTGAAAACAAGGACGGTGAGTCAGGCCAGTCTGCCGACAGGACACAGCCTGAGGGCGACGGCAGCAAGTCTGAGGTGTAAGCCATGGGCAAGTTCCGTATTCAGCGCGTCAAGGCTTCTCTGACGATCCTTAACACCACGACTACGATCGTAAGTGCTGCCATTCCATTGAATGGCCTCTTACGGGGCATCATCGTGGCGGCACCGGATCTATCCAGTACCAACACCTACGCAGCCACGGTTAAGGACGTAGACGGTTACACGGTCTACACCAAGGCTGCCCTCGTGAAGAACACGACGACTGCAGCGTTCATCGACGCTAATAACCAGCCGTTGCAATTGCCCCTTTCGGGTGACCACACCATTACCCTCACATCGAGTGGTACTGAAGGAGCTGATCGCGTATTTAGTGTTACGCTACTAATAGATCGAGGATAACCACATGGCGGATAACGTCCCCGTACATACAGAGGTTGGTGCCACAATCGCCACCGATGAGATCGGGGGCGTTCACCACCAAAAAGTGAAGCTGGAGTACGGCGGCGCCGACTCAGCCACGCCGGTAGATGCGAACAATCCTCTACCGGTAACGCAATCATCTCAGCCGCTACCTACGGGTGCGGCTACCTCTGCTAATCAGGCTTCTGAGCTGAGCGCATTAGCCGCTATCGTCACCGCGTTGGGCCTTACCCTCACGGTAGACGCGTCCGGCCACACCATAACCATCTCAGATGGTGGTGGGTCCATCACTATCGACGCTGCCGCATTGCCATTGCCTACTGGGGCCTCGACTTCGGTTAAGCAAGACACCGGCAATACGTCTCTCGCGTCCATAGACACGAAGCTAAGCAGTACGGCTACAGAAGCCACGCTCGCCGGTATCAAGACGGGTACCGACAAAATCCCGTCCGCGCCGGCTCAGGAACACACCGCCGCGGCTTCGCCTACTTCTACGCGCCTGTCTAACGGCACTGCCTTCATCACGCCCACGACCCCGAGCGACACTCAGCCAGTTAGCGCCGCGAGTCTTCCTCTGCCCACTGGTGCCGCCTCGGAGGCGACGCTATCCACTACTAACACTGAGATTGGTTCTACGTCTGAGACTGCCCCGGCGGGCGATACGGCAACGTCTGGCCTTAACGGTCGGCTTCAGCGGATCGCTCAACGTTTCTCAACTCTCATCTCGTTACTACCCAGTTCCATTGGCCAGAAGACCAAGGCTGGCTCTCTTTCCGTGACTGTGGCCAGTGACCAGGATGCACTACCGGTGTCGGGTTCCCTCACGGCTAATCCCACGCTGCCAACAGCGGGTTTTGACAACACTACAACTGTGGCTGTGACGAGCACGGCAATTCAACTTGCGAGCCAAGCTCTGACCAAAGGCATTCTAATCCAAGCCCTGAGTGGTAATGCAGGCGTGGTCAAGGTTGGCTTCAGTAGCTCTCCCAACCAGGAGCTCATAGCGGGGCAGTCAATATCAGTACCTATCAGCAACGCCAACAAGCTCTGGGTTAATGGCACAGCGGGCGATGGCGTGTGTTGGGCAGGGGTATAGGAAATGGATACCCTGATACCACTTGCTAGTACTCCTCCAACGCTTGACGCGACCTCGACCCGCAAAGGCAAGGTTCAGCTTGCTGGCGACTTAGCGGGCACAGCTGCTAGCCCAATGGTGAAGTCACGTACTCACGCATCGGTTATTGGTGCGACTACCGGTGACTTCCCGGTCTCGAACTATACGGCGACGCTATCAAAATCTGCTTTTGACCAAGCCTTAGAGGCTGCCATGGCTGCCGGTGACCTGGTCTTCATCCGCAATAACGCCACTGCCTACACGACACGGCAGGGCGTCGCCGCCAACGACAACAAGCACATCATTGGTGAGTCCAAAACTGGCGTCACGGTACAGATGGAGAATGGGCGCAACGTCTCTATGGTGATTAGTGGCAAGCCCTCTGGCCTTATCAGTGGGTTCAGGCTAAGCAATGTCACGTTGGACCACAACGGAATTAACCAGACGGCCGGCGGGGGCATCGTCATTGCGGGTATCCAGGACTCTATATTTGAGAACGTAGACGTCATCAACTCGTTCCGGTTCTGTGTCTTAATCCAAGGGTTCACTCCCGCAGCAAACTTAACCGGCACAATCACGCTCACCAATGGCTCGGAGGTCGTTAGTGGTAGCGGGACGAGCTTTACTACTGAGCTGGCAGCCGGTTCGATTATCAAAGAGCCGACCACGGGTGAGTTTGCCCGAGTAGTCAGTGTCATTTCTAACACCTCACTCCGTCTTACCCGGCCATGGTCTTTCGCAACGCAGACCGGCGTGACTTACAAGCTCATTGCGCCGAACACGCGGAACCACTTCCTAAATGTCCGAGCATTCGGCACTATAGATGCTCGTGACAACATGGGCTTTGGTCTCTCGGACTACTCAGTCGTAGAGCGATGTTACTCGACTGCCGCGAATGGCGCTGGCTGCGGTTTTGTACCGGACCACAGCCGTGGAATGCGCTTTACAGACTGCCTGGCAGCGAACAACGGTAACGCTGGCTTCAGTTACGAGACATGCGAAGATATGGAGACGATCAACTGTATCTCCTTCGGTGCCGTAACCGGTAACGGCTTCCAGCTAATCAGTGGTGGTGTCAACTCTAAATTCACTAACTGCATTGCCTTCAGCAACACCTCTCACGGTTTTGCGGTCAACAATAACAATGCTAGCTACCCTGTCCCGCTGCGTAACACCTTCACGAACATCACCGCTTACGAAAATGGTGGCTACGGTGTACGTGTCGACGGCGCCCATGAAACCTATGTGCGTGGAGATCTCTTCAATAACGCGCTTGGTGGGTATATCCAGAACACCGCAAACTCTGTTGTGCCCGCTAATACCATACTGGACAAAGTGCGGTGCTATGACGACCGCACCACTAAGGTTCAGGCCCGCGGTATCTGGCTAGTCACCGGTACTAATGCTTTGGTTCTTTTCCCTCGCTCAGCTGATGCAGACAACGTTACGGCCGGCATCACTGATACTGCTACCAACACCAACATCCTCTATGCCGACAACGGTAATATTGGTATCGGAAATAAGGCTCCGATCAATAAATTGAATCTCAACACACCGGCCACTGCTGATGCCTTAGCACAGCTCATGCTCTACACCGGGGGCAACTCTAATAAGGGATTGGTGGTCCAGGCTACCGCCAGCCAAAGCGGTAACCTCATGGAGTTTCAGAGCTCGGCCGGTAACCCGTTTGTGGCCATGACGTCGGGCGGATTGATGCGTGGACCCTTGACGTCCTCGTTATCGACTCCTGCTTACTCGTTCTTCTCAGACTCCGATACCGGCATGACTCGGCCTTCTGGCTCGGCTAACACACTCGACCTGATCACGGGAGGCAATGTACGACTGGAACTCAGCGATGCAGGATTCATCGACGTAAAAACCCAGAAGATAAGCAACGTCGTTGATCCGACCAGCGCCCAGGACGCAGCAACCAAGGCATACACCGACACTAAAGCATCGAAAGGGTTCGCCATTGGTATGGCGGCAGCATTATGAAACAGATAATCAAGAACTACAGCTTTAGCGCTTCGGGTAAGACCGTCACGCTGACCGACTTCGGCACCATTCGATTAGATCGCTTGCAACTTATCATCGACACAACGACGAATAAGATCCTCTACAACTTCGCTGATAGCACTGTCACGACAGCTACCGTGGCCACGAACGTAATTACCCTGGCAGCCCTCCAGGGCGGTGAAGCTGATACCGACAAGCTCCAGATCATCTACGACGTGGTTTCAGGTGATCCGGTCTATGACGGCGGCCAGCGCACAATGGCGAACTCCGCGCCCGTAGCGATAGCTAGTGATCAGGGTGCAGTTCCTATTTCTGCGGCGTCACTTCCCATCCCTACAGGGGCAGCCACAAGCGCGAACCAGGCCACGGGTAACGCCTCTTTATCGAGCATTGACGGCAAAATTGTCGCCCCCAAGACAGATGACTACGACACCGGAGCCGGGACGGATACCGTCCAATCAATCGGTATAGCTCTGCCGGGTGCTGGCGGTCACGTCGTTGGTGGTACAGCGAGCAACCCAGTTAGAACGGATACCACTGGCACGACTACTCAACCGGTGTCAGGCTCAGTCACAGCCAACGCTGGCACCAACCTCAACACTTCTGCCTTAGCACTGGAGTCAGGTGGTAACCTCGCTGCTATTGCTGGAGCTGTTAAGGCCGAAGACGCGGCACATTCAAGTGGAGATGCAGGAATTCAAGTACTGACGAAGCGTACCGATACTGCCGCTTCGTCTGCTGGAACCGATGGTGACTATGCTTCGTTGAATACAGATAACACTGGACGTCTGTGGACTCGTATCGGCGCCACTGATTCACTAACACCTGGAACCGCGGCGACTAACCTTGGTAAGGCTGAGGACGCGGCGCATACCTCAGGTGATGTTGGAACGATGGCATTAGCCGTTCGTGAATCTACTCCGACTGATCTTTCGGCTGGCAATACTGATGGGGACTACGAGCCACTTCAAGTGGGGCGCGATGGTGGTCTATGGGTTGCTGGTATAGCGGCTCCTAAGGGTGGCTGGACTCCAGCCACCGGCTCTATTGGAGCTACTAAGACCGACATTGGTACTGCCAATACGGCCGGACAAGTTGGCGGATGGTATATCTACAACCCCAACGCATCGGTTGCCTATGTCCAGTTCTTCAACGCACAGGCATCGGCCGTAACCCTGGGAACTACTGCCCCTGTCTATTCCTTACCACTCCCCGCCGGCGCCGCCGCTAACGTGGGTCCCGGTATGGTAGGCATAAACCATTCGACAGCCATTTCCATTGCTGTTACGACAACCCGTGCAGGTAGTACAGGCCCAGTGAGCACGGTTGATTACAATCTCTGGTATAAGCAGTAATGTCTTTTCTTCGCCTTACGGGGCAGGACAACAAGGGGACCGCTAGCACTAGTTCAGTATCAGTCTCTTATCCTGGCGCTACCACGCTGGGTAACCTTCTCATTGCTACGGTCTATAACAATAATTCCAGTGCGCCGACTATCACGGGATGGACCGGGTTGACGACGGGCATCAATCTGAATACAGCCAAGATGGGGATGTTTTATAAGATAGCAGATGGCACAGAGACATCCATCACGGCCAATGCTACAAGCGCAACGCTTACTCGCCTTCATATTTATGAGTACTCTGGCAATGCTAACCCGGTTGTCCTGGACGTTGCATTAGTCGCGAACGCTACATCTACTGGTGGAACTACCTGGGCGACTCCTAGCATCACGACGACGCTTACTGACGACCTCATATTCGGCGTTATCGCTCTCAACGGTGATTCAACCAGTCCCAGCTTCTCGGGTCTAAATATTCGCCAGACGGACTCCCGTGTCATTGATGGTGACCTCATCCCCGGAATAATCGAGACAAGCTTCGCGGGCACCGCCAGCTGGACCGGCGTACTAAAGGCGAGTGGCATCATTGGAGCATTCAGAGCTGCTGGTGGTGCAGTCGTCATAAGCAACCTTGGAACATTGGGGGTTGGATAATGTCGCTGCTATTACTCTTCAACTTCGTACTAGCTTCAGACGAGCCTAGCGAAGCACTGGAGGTGTTAACTATCCTCCTATCTCTCGATGCTCAGACGATTCTGAATGATGCGAATAGTGATACTCCGCTATGGACGGATACAGAGCTAGTTATCGTCGACATTGGCGCCAGTGATGTAACGGTGCTTTAATAAAGCTATGCCAACAACACTCCGTGCCAATTCATTCTCGGCCGCCATCATTCAGGAGATAGCACAGTTGGACGCTAACGCGGCAGCTGCGGCCACCTCATTGACGCTCAAGTCTAATCAGGGCTTGACTGTTGGCGACTTCCTATATGCGGGTACGCTCAGCCAAGAGCGGTGCGAGAAGTGTGTTGTTGCAAGTCTTACCGGAACGACGGGTGTTGGAGTCGGTGCCTTAGGGTTTGCCCACTTACGCTTTGAGCCGATTACCCAGGTATCGAGCGACCAGATTAGGTTCTATCGCGCCGCCAATGCAGATGGTTCTGTACCTGTAGACGCATCATTTAGCATTGTTGCTACTCGGAACATTGACCCCGACCAGACGGGCACGTTCTATACCGACAGCGCTGGCGGTTCTGACTACTGGTACAAGTACACCTACTACAACAGCGTCACACTTGCGGAGACCCCTCTAGCAGACGCCGCGGCTGTCCGGGGCTCTGACTTTGCCCACTATGTAACCCTCGATGCTGTGCGGACTAAGGCGGGCTTTGGCGGCAACACCAACCTGAGTGACACCATCGTCGACCAGGCCCGCCGTGACGCCGAGAGTGAAGTCAACTCCGCTCTCATCTCCAAGTACACCGTCCCCTTCACCAAGCCAGTACCCGAGCTAGTACGCCGTATCACACTGGAGCTGGCCGCTGGCATCCTCCTCCTAGACCAGTACGGGGCTATGGCTACCGGGTCAAGCAAGGACGGTACTGCGCGGGTAGCTGACGCGCGTGCACTGCTGAAGGCCGTCCAGACTGGCGCCTCTCCATTGGTGGACTACCAGGGCACTCAGGTAGCGGAGACTAAGCCGTCAGCGTCCTCCTGGCCGGACGACACCACAGCGGACACTGACCCGGCAGACGGCGGCGGTGAGCGCATCTTCATCATCGAGCGTCCAGGAAGCCGCTTCTAGTGAACGTCTCCATCACCATCACCGGAGACAAGGACTTTCAGTGTCGGCTATCTGCGCTCGGTACGAGCATCAATGACATGCCCGACGCCATGCGGCAGATTGGTCAGTACCTCACAGCCTTCTACGCTGGCGAGGTGTTCGCTTCTCAAGGTGGGGTTATCAACAAGCTATGGCCTCGCCTTAGCGTCCCTTACGAGACGTGGAAGGCTAAGAACTTCCCGGGCCGGCCACCGCTGATACGCAGCGGCGTAATGCAGAACTCATTCAAGTTTCAGTCGGGCTCTAACTTCGCCATAATTCGCAACAGTGCCGACTACTTCAGGTACCACCAGCTCGGCACTCGTAAGATGCCGGCTCGCGTTATGTTCGCCGTAGACGATGCCAGGGCTAAGGCTATTGGTGAGATTGTCCGGAAGGAAGTGATGCGGAAGGTAGCGGCAGTCTAATGTACGAAGAGCCGACCGCGCGCATACTTCGCTTCTTCAAAGATCTCTATCCAGACGGTCCTTTCAAATCGTTCTATGATGGCGACCCGGACGTGATACCTGAGGTGAACTATCCAGCCCTCATCGTAGAGAAGCAGGGCGATGTCACGGAGTCTGGACCCACCGGCACCGATGAAGTTACAGAAGAGATCCTGGTTAAGGTTGTGCTCGATAAGCGGGACGACTGGGGCGCCAACGATAACGCTGACCTGACTCAGCGCCGTATCCGGCAACTGGTCGAGGCTCGGGACGATACCGGCGCCTACTTACCCCAGAGCATCAAAGGGGCCCTTCGTACTCAGCTCAGCATGGAAGGTGCGGCGATTAACAACACCATGCGCTTTGAGATCGGCTCAATGCCACGTCAGAATGACGTCATATCGGCCGAGGGACATCTGACTATTACGGTCACATACTTCGTCGCCGTAGCGAATCGTTCTTGACCTATAGGCAAAAGAAGCAAATACTAGAACTATGAAGACCTATAGGTATCTGAATCAGACCGCTCTGACGCTGATTCTTGTAGGCATTGGCGAGCTTAAGCCTGGCGGGACACTGGTTAGCCATTTCCCGGTTGAGAATCCGAACTTAACTGAGGTATCAGAATGACATCCGATTTAGGGTACATAGCCTTTGGTAAACAGACATCGGCACTTGTGGCCGTAACGCCTGGCTCTTACGTTCCTGCCTATGACGAGACGCTAACCACTGACCTCAACTACGACGAGGATCAGTCTATCTACGGTGCGAAGTTTGCTCGACTCCAGTCTATTCAGGGGCAGCGCTCGCATACTGGCGACATCACCGTACTCGCCGAGCCCAACACCACGGCTCAGATTATTGACATGCTATTGACCCGCGGGTCTGTTACTGGCTCTGATCCTTACACCTGGCCCTTCACCCTTAGTGCTACAGACCCCAACTTCTATACGATGGATATCTCGAACGGTTTCTCAGTCGTCCGCTTCTTTGGTGTAGGCGCTAGCAAGCTAACCCCGATGTTCGAGAAGAACATGATGCGCCACAAGGTATCGGTCAGCGCTCTCGGAGCATTCGCCGGTCGCGAGATCGCCAGTGTTTCGACTACCACCCTTACGCTATCTACGGCTTACGATGCCGCTCCTACAACCGGCCTCGTTGTCGGCGACCTGGTGAAGTGCGTCAAGGCAAGCGACAACTCAACGACGAACTTCACTATCTCTTCCCTCACCGCCACGACGGTTGTGTTGAACGCTACTGCTGCGGCATACGCCAGTGGCGATATGTTGGTTCTGCGGCCGGCCACCGTCTCTCTGCCTGCCTTGTACAACATGCCTTTCACGTGGGCTCGTACTCAGTTCTGCTACGGCGCCACGGCGTCAGCTGCTCTTAGCGCCACGCAGACGCAGGCCGAGCAAGGTTCTACCTGGACCGCTAGCCACAACTTCAAGGACGACAAGGGCGAGCACCGTTCTGGCACGCTCGACCCTGCTGCCCTCCTCCGTACGCGCGGCGACCTGGAGGTCAAGGTAGATCTCATCTTCACCGGCCCCGACCAGGCCAATACCTTTACTGGCTACAAGACTGGCGCTTTGGTTATCCGCTGCTTTGCCGGTGCAGGCAACATCTACGAGCTACGTCTGACTCTGAATTCCATCCGAGTTAAGAAGGGTGGTGATAAGCCACAGCTCAAGTCTGGCGAGCACGAGTACTACAGCCTTGAATATGCAGCCGACTACAACTCCGGTGATGGTCAGGCCTGGGACCTCAAGGTAATTAACAAGTTGGCGGCAACCTAAGATGTCTGAGTTTAACTCCAAAGAGACGGTTGAGACCACTCTCCCCCTTAGTGGCAAAGTAGTAGTCCTCAAGAAATACCTGAGCGGCTTTGACGTCGACGCTATCGAGGATGTATTGCTCGATGGTGCTGAGACTGACGATAACGGTAAGTCCAAGTTTAGCGGCGCCTTGGTTCGTGAGAGCACCAGTAAGGCTTTAGAGGTCACCGTACTCACCGTGGACGGCGCCCCATATTCCCTTGAGGTCCTGCGGGCTTACCCGGCTAAGGACTACAAGAGCGTCATTGCTAAGGTCAAAGAGATTCGTGACGCGAGCGACGCTGACCCAAAAGCCTAATCCGGCTCACCGCTCAGTATAGAAATTACGTCATGGACAAGACCGGCACGGCTCAACCGCCCGATGGTCGCTTCGCAATTATCTCCCTATGCGAGCACTACGGCTGGACCTACGAAGAGTATGGACGGCAACCGCCATGGTTTTTAAAGATGGCAAGCGCTAAGATGAACATAGATAAGAGTTTATCCCAGTAGTGTCAACTTCACCCGAGATCAAAATCGTCCTTGGCGCTCAAGATAATGCCTCTCGGGCGATTAAGGGTGTGGCCGACTCTCTCAATGCGTTGGCAGCCTCGGCGATAGCTCAGCAGGCTCTTAGTGGCCTCAAGAACGAGTTTGACCAAACCATCGAGGCATCCAACAAGATTCAGAACTCTCTCATCGGCGTCACCAGTGTGGCCAACGCCTTTGGAGCCAACGCGGGTGTAGCTCGTGATGCCGCTAAGTCTCTAGCCACTGACGGCCTTATGAGCGTGGATGACGCTGCTACCTCGCTGAAGAACCTTCTGTCGTCCGGCTTTAGTATGCCTGAGGCCATCGCGCTGGTGAACCGTTTCAAGGACACCGCGGCGTTTGGTAGGCAGTCGGCTCTTGGGTTTGGTCAGGCTATTGAGGGCGCCACAGAAGGTATCAAGAACGGCAACTCCATCCTGTCGGACAATGCCGGTATGACCAAGAACCTATCTGTCATCCTCCAGGAGGCCGGCTACAGCGCCCAGGACCTATCTAAGGCCACGACCGATTCGTCTATCCGTCAGGCCCTCTACAACGGCATCATCCGTGAGACAGCCCCCCAGCTCGGTGACGCGGCCCGGCTGGCAAGCACGTACTCAGGTGAACAGTCCAAGCTATCAACGGTCATCTTTAATACCCAAGCCAAGATGGGCGACATGCTCAAGATGGGTCTTGGCCCGTTACTCGGAGGTATGACTCAATGGATTCAAAACAACCAGGAGACTGTTATCTCCATGGCTGGTGCCATTGGCACAGTAGTTGCATTCGGCGCCACTGTCCTGGCCCTGGCTTCCATAGTCCGTTTTGTTGCTCTCGTTATGGGCGGCCCGCTCATGCTGGTGCTAACGGCTATATCTGCAATTGTGGGAGTCGTGGCTTTCAACGCCTTCAACAGGCTACAGAAGCAGATGCTCGGAACAGGGCAGCAGTTCCAGACCAGCACTGGACAGATGAAGCAGAGTGCTGACTCTGGCCTTGGACAGGCAGCCAAGAAAGCCCAGGATCTAGCCGACAAGCTGAAAGAGATTGACGAGAATGTAGTTAAAGCCAATCGAGACTTCCAACAGTCTCTCGCCGATATTGTCAAGAGCCATGATCAGAAGATCGCTGACCTGACTAAGTCTGTCGACCAGGAAAAGGCTGACTTTAGTGCTGCCCAACAGGATAAGGTCGACAGCTTCAAGCAAGCTCAAGATGATATGGCATACCAGCACCAACAGCAGGTTGACTCGATACAGCGAGACCTAGAAACCGAGAACCTGAAGGGGCGTTTTGCCGACCAGCAGCGTATAGCAGACCTAAGGGTACGGCTCGCGCAGGAAAACTCCGACTATGAGAGGTCCACTGGTGAGAAGTTATCCCAATACCAGAAGGACACGACCAACGCCCAGGAGCAACACAACACCAAGCTCACCGACCTGCAAACGCAGTTAGGTCAAGAGCTAGCCTTCATGCAGCAGCACTCCAACGACCTGCGAGGCGTGCGGGTAGCGGATGCACTCGATGAGATTGACAAACTTAAGCAGAGCCATAACGACCAGCTGAAGCAATACGAGAAGCAGAAAGCTGATGTTGTCAAGAACGCCGCCCAGACTACGGCCGGTATAGCTAACCAGCTCAACGGCCTACCGAGCATGGTCGACCCCAATATGATGCATGGTATTGGGGACAACATTGGTCGAGATATGGCTCATGCCATAGGTCATGCCCTCATTCAGGCGTGGGCAGATATGGTAAATGGGGTGGGTTCAGCCATCGGGCAGGCTTACATAGACAGTATGACGGCTCTTGCTAAGCTTGTGATCAAGGCAAGTCCAATAGGCGCCGCTCTCAAAGCCATGAAAGTTCCAGGTTTTGCTTCAGGCGTGAATAGTTTCGGAGGTGGCTTGGCCCTCGTAGGTGAGCGTGGCCCAGAACTCGTAAGCCTACCGAGCGGATCAAAGGTTACTCCGGCAGCAGAGACGCGCCAGGCAATGGCAGCCGGCGGCGGGACTACCTTCAACATAGTCAACTACAACTACAATCCGGTAGACGCGGATCAGATGGTGCGGAAAGTGCAGTGGGCTTTACGTAATGCTTAGGACATTCAACATCGGAACTCTGAATGTCCACGATCTATCTTTGCCGCCTAATGGGTACATCTTCCACGATGCTCAGGGCCTAGGCTTCCCAGACATACGTCAGGTGGTCTATGACAAGCCGGGCGAGGACGGGCAGATAGTTGACGCAGAACGGTACGGCGGACGCATCCTGACGCTCTCTGGTGAGGTCTTTGGTTCTACTAGTACCTCGTACATAGCGGCACGCAAGGCACTCGTCTACGCCAGTCGGTTGCAGCGCGACAGCTTGAACCTGCCCGTGGGTACGTCCTTGACGTTCTCTACCCTCGATGGGGCTACGTACTTCGCTACGGGCTACCTCAAGCCCCCGTTCCACTGTGATGGACCTTTGCCCAACAGTTGTCCCTTCCAGATCAGTTTCCTGTGTCCGGACCCGGCCATCTACAGCACCACCCTTCTGACTACTGGTCAGTTCTCCCGCCCGAGTGGTGGTGGTGCTGTATTCCCGCCGCCGTTCCCCATCACCTTTGAGGGCGCTACGGGAGGGGTTGGCTACTTCACCAACACAGGCAGTATGGACACTTGGCCGTTACTCTATCTCCGGGGCGTCCACACCAATCCGCGCATCATGGCGCAAGAGCGAGGAGTGGCCCTCCAGCTCAACTACACCTCGTTGCCGACTGACACGATCATCGTTGACATGAAGAACCGAACCATCATGCTCAACGGGGTAACTAGCCTTATCGACAACAAGGTCGCCGGTACTGACTTCTTCTCTGCCGTGCCTGATGTAAACACCTTCCGGCTTACTAGTTCATCCGCGGGCGATACTGGTACGGCTGAGCTAACCGCCTACTCGGCTTACTTAACCGTATGAGACCGAGCATCTGGACCTTTGAGTTATGGACGCCGGCGGGCGTGAAGACGGCCGAGCTGTCAGGAAAGGCTCGTAACCGGCGCCTGCACGTTTCCCGTAATGAAGCCGACGAAATTTCTTGGACTCTTGGGCTCAACGAGCTGAAGCAACTCGCCGCCACACTCAATACGCCCTGGACTAATCTCATCCAAGAGGGCATCACAGAGGTACGCATACGGCGAGGCGATACCTATTTAGCCGGTGGGCAAATCACTCACACCGAGAAGAACCGCTCGGTCGAAGGCGACACGCTATCTGTTCAGGTGGCTGGCTTCCTCAATCTTTTCGCTGACCGCTATACCGCCGCATTGCGGACCTTCACCAACGTTGAGCGAACCACCATTGCCGCGACCCTTATCAACGAGTCTCAGGACCAGGGAGAGAACTGGGACTTCGGCATAACCATTGGCACGCTTGCCACTCTCGGGGTGTACAGCCGCCAGTATCAGAACGTCCGCATCAAAGACGCCCTCCAAGACCTTACTAAGCTGCAGCTCGCCTTCGACATGGAGTTCACGCCCGATAAGGTATTCAACACCTACGCAGCCATAGGCAGCCGGAAGCCGTCTGTCATCTTCGAGTACCCGGGCAATGTCAAGCGGCTGAAGACATCCAAGGATGCTACCGCCATCTCTAATCTGCTCTATCTTCTAGGTTCAGGTATTGGTTCTAGCGCAACGGTGCAGATCCAACAAGATGACGTCAACTCACAGATTGATTACAAGGTTCGCGAGAAGCCCATCATCCTGAGCGATGTACTCGATAGCGGCACCCTAGAAGACTATGGCTTGTCGCTACTGGCCGCCTGGGGTCGGGCATTCTCTATACCGTCCATTGAATACAGCGGTTCCTTATTGCCTGTGACTAATTACTGGATTGGCGATTATGTGCAGGTCTTTGAGACTGACGATCCCGATACCGACATTCAAGGCTTCTACCGGGTGGAGGATATAGACATCCAAATCGGCGACGAGGATGATGAAGACGTAAAAGTGAGCTTTGGCTTATGATTAACCGCACTACCCAAACTGCTGATACCGAAATAGCTAGGCGCCTTCCGGCTGCCGAACGGGAGATCCGCAATATTAAGAACAAGCAGTCATTAGGCGGGGACAATATGGCCGTCCTTGCTGTCGACGTTGCGGAGATTACTCAGGTTCTAGCAGCTGGATCTCAGGCCCAATACGTCATGACGTTCTATGGCACACTGGAACAGCTCTATATGTCCGAGTTGGGCTTAGGTTTCTATGTCAATACCAATAATGATGCCAACTATGCTTGGCCACTGGGCGGTTCTCTCACCAGTGACTTGCGCGAGATTACCCGGGCCCATCATTACGACATCATTCTAAGCGACGAGACTGGCATTGGTCTCAAGGTGTATGTCTTGTCGGTGAAGAACACTGGCACCGCCAGCAAGACTATTTACACTCATGCTCGGCTTATTTTCCCAGCCGGAATATTACCACCAACCTAAGGAGCCATATGGGTACATCGCAACTAACTAGAACCATTGAATTAACCGAGGGCGGTGTAGTTCTTGTGCAGTCCACCTCGACTGTAAAGATTCAGGTCGCAGGTTCTATTAACTCAGTGGAACGAGATATCCCAGACGAGGAATGGGAGACATTACATAAGCAAGTAAAGACAGGGGCCATTAACTCTGCTAAAGTCAAATCAAAGCTAGGTTTAATCGAGGACCATAAATAGTGTCAGAGTACGTAGTCGGTGGCGGCAAGATAGATGAGGAAGGCTTTCTTAAGCACTTACTCCTGATGTCCGGTACCGGTTACGCCACGGGTATGAACGTGACTCAGCGCGCAGCCGGCGCCAACATGTCGGTGGACGTTAATGTCTCTAGCGGTATGGCTGGCATCCTTATGGCCACCAGCACGAAGATCCCGTACTTCGGTTACATGGACGCCGCTAAAAACATCTCGGTTACAGCGTCCGATCCTTCTAATCCCCGCATTGATACCGTTGTTGCATACGTTGACCTGACCGTTATTAGCTCGGCCACCACGAACAACCTCGCCGCTTTCAAGTTTAAGACGGTCCCTGGTACTGCCGCAGGTTCACCAACCGCGCCTAACGCTGCGGCTATCCAAGCCAGCATTGGCGCCGGTTACCCATACGAGATTCTGGCTGACGTCGCTGTGGCCGCTGCAGCTTCCTCAATCTCTAACGCCAACATCACCGACCGGCGTACGGCGATGACGTTCGTCCCTACGACCTACGACACCAAGGCCAACAGTGAACGTCGTTGGGATGAGGGCACCCCCAATTACGTGGCCTCTGGCTGCGTTTGGTCTGGTGATGCTTATGCCTCGACACGAGCAGCATCCATGATTGCAGGCGTGGTTTACATCAATGGCGTACGGCTCACCGTGGCTGCGGTGACTGCTAGGACGTTCACAGCGTCCAAAGACACCTACATTGAGCTACACGACAATGGCGACGGTACAGCGGTTGTTACCTATGATGAGGTAGCAAACAACGCCGCCTCGCCCGCGCTTACGGCGAACTACGTGCGTATTGGCATCATCATAACTGGTGTCTCGACTATTGCTGCAGCTAGCTCTATCAACCAGGGCACAACATCTACACCGGTTGTGAGTTCGGTTCCGTTACTGGGGGCTGATTCACTAGGAAACCAAATTTATCCCCATGTCACGGCTAAAACTCACGTCGGCTTAATCAATCCCTACACGTTCAGTGTTTATCGTGCCGCAGCTCTGACCCCCGCGGCTGGTGGCGTTCTTACTTGTGATACCAAAGAGTACGACACGGGCAACAATGTGGACGTCGTAACTAATAAGGGTCGCTTCACCGCACCTATAGCGGGACTCTACTCTTTCAAGGCTGAAGCTAGGTTCTTATCTACGACTAATACCCAGAACTTTGGTATGACTCTGAATAAAAATGGTGTTGTAGTGAAGAACGGCAGCGCCTTTGTCCAAATGTTTAACGGTGCGACTTCTACTGTCAGAACCTACGTCAACGCAGATATACGCCTGGCCGCCAATGAGTACGTCGAAGCTGCCGTCTTAAGTGATGGTACCGAGGCGCTGAATGTGTCTGGCGTAGCGACCGATAACTACTTCCAAGGCTTCCTGGTAAGCACGACCTAATGGAGGCCGCGCCCACCGTCCTTCTTCAATACGGCATCGCGGGCATTGCCATTTTAGCCGAAGCATATGTAATCGGCCGGCTCTACAGTGATAACAGGCAATTGCAAAAAGAGAAGGATGAACTCCAGGTAGCGTTCCGCCTCTACGCGATAGAGGGTCTCGCCAAGATTGAAGGTCCGCTGACTGCAATAGCCAAGAGTACTGATTACATCGCCGATAAGCTAGAAGTAGCAAAGCCGAGGAGTAGATAGGATGTGGTTGTTTAGGAAGAAGCCCCAATCAAGTCCACCGGTCGACCTCGTTGTAAGGGACGCTAAACGGCGCCTACATGAAGCTGCAAGCGCCGCGCAGAGCGGAGCGGATAGGCTTAATTCGCAATTTGATGAGAATCATATTACGCTAACCATATTAAGAACTGCGGGAGGTGATGAACATGGACGCTAAGCTCTTGGCCGCGGTATTGCTATCCGGCCATGTCATCGCCCTGGCGGTGACACTGCTTGTACTGGGGCGCCAAATCAAGATACTCCGTGCTAAGCCCAATCCGGAGTTACAGACCGGCCGGTTGGTCCTGTTGGCCCTAGCAGTAGTCATCGGGCTTGGTAACGTCATTCCAATCGCAATAGACTTGGCGGTCATTCTTGGCGGGGTCGTCCGGGCACAGCCAACACTCTTCGGTGTCCTGTATGCCATCTCAAACGTCCTGACGCTTATCTTCTCTGCTAGCGCTGTCCTAGCCTTGTACGTCATTGCGGACCGCTTGCTTAAGGGTCGACGTTGATCCTGGCGACAGTAAGTGCATAATGAGAACCATAATAGGAAACAGTAATGGCGCTTAACGGCATCGATGTAAGTTCATATCAGGCTGACTTGAATCTCAGCAATGTTAGCTACGACTTCGTCATGATTAAGGCGACGGAAGGTGTTAGTTACGTCAACCCTGCCTGCGAGGCTCACTTCCAACAGGCTAAGGCTGCCGGAAAGAAGCGTGCCGTCTATCACTATGCTGACGGCAATGATGCTGTAGCTGAGGCCAATTGGTTCGTTGAGAACTGCAAGGGTTATATCCGGGATGCCATCTTCGTCCTGGACTGGGAGGGTGACGGTGTTGAGTACGTCGACTGGGCTAAGAAGTTCTTGGAGCGCGTAGAAGCTCTCATTGGCTACAAGCCAGCTATCTACATGTCCGAGTACGTGGAGAACTCGTACAACTGGGCGCCGGTCGTGGCGGAGGACTTCGGCCTCATAATGGCCAAGTACTCTGACTACGAGATCGACAATAACTACGACATGAGCCACGCCGGCGAGATGCCAGTCTCCGTCTATTGGCCGTTCTACTTCATGTGGCAGTGGACATCAAAGGGTCATCTCGGCGGTTATGCCGGAGACTTAGACTGCGACATTGTCTATCTGACAGCAGAACAATGGGACCTATATGCCGGTGTCCCTTTCAGTGTTCCCGTCGCGCCAGTCGTCGATAGCATACAACCACCAGCGCCACAGACGACGCCAGAATCAGAGCCGGTTCAACCAGTGCCAGCAGCAGTATCGAGCACGCCGACCAATCCGTTACCAACTTCAACCAATCCATTGCCTTCACCTCAAGTTAATCCCTCCAATGATAACAAGAGCGTGTGGGAGTTCCTACGTGGATATAAGACACACATCATTGCAGTATTGTTCGGGCTCTATAACCTTTGGCACTCTGGCGGACACTTCACGCCCGAGACAATTGATGCCTTAATAGCTGCCGCTGGTTTAAGTGCCCTGCGATCGGGTGTGGAAAACTCCAAGAAATAGCTTGTGTTATATTGAGTGAGTAGAAGGTATTCCGACCCTTCTACTGGTGGTAAGGATTGTATCTTTTCCCTGTGTTGAGCTTCGTGCCGAGTCAGCTCTATCCCCTTTCGAGAGTCGCCCAAAATAGGCGGCTCTTTTTTGTTGCCCTTGCAATTATTCCAAGATCGTTTAACTTAAATAGCGGGCCTACGACCGAAAGGTTGCACATGGACATTCCCGTTATTTGGATACCGGCCGATGAGGCTCAGCCAATAGAGCTGATAGAAGTCGACCGGGAAGACCTCGATACCTACCAACGTTTGGTGGGCGGGAACATCGAAGTACTCCCACTCGTCTTTCCGCCGGCCTCGTACTTCTTCAATGAGGAGTACCGGGGCAGCGACCTCGCGATCAACCCCCGTGCTACGCAAGTCTTGTGGAGCCACAACCCCCATTACGCAGGCTGTGACCCGATTCAGGGCGACGTGTTCATCACGGGCGATGTTGACCCCGAGGGCAACGAAACGGCTGTACCGGGGAACTACAAAGAACTTCTGCAGCCGGTTAAGTTCCGTGTCGACATCGTGACCGGCTCCGACAGACGTTGGGTAAGCAACGGTGTCATTCACGACACCCGCGCTCTTGCTGAGGCTGCCGGACAAAGGCTGTTCGAGAACTGGACGCAAGTCTCCAAGTTCCGTGTAGTCCCTGACTCGACTCCGACCCGTGAGCGCGTGGAGCCACTGGCGGAATAGACGCCCGGAGGGTCGGCGCCCCCTATCGTCGGCTCTCCGGGTCCAACGCCCCGAGGGGGCACTTTAGTGGCTCCCCCACTGCCCTCTCGGGGTCCTTTCTAAGGACGCACCTTGCTACCTGAACTTCCGTACAACGACGGTGAAGGCGGGTACGAATGGATGCCTCGCCTGAAAGACGGCTGGTACCCCGTAGCCTCCTGGGGCTCGGAAGGCTGGAACCTAGGTAACTGGCCATTCGTCTGTATCGCGCACTACGACGGTGAAACCTTCGGCGTTGGAACATACGTTGAGGGCGACATCAAGGCCGAGGAGTTCCCTACCAGGGAAGAGCGGGATCGTCACACCGACGAGATAGCCATCTTCTACTGGAAGAACTACGAGATCGAATCGGCTCCGAAGTCGATGCGTGACGATGATCGGCTCGGCCCTTACCGGCCAACATAGACGGCCCGTTCTCGGATATGCCACCGCGGCCTAGGCTGCATCGACTGGCTTCCGGGAACGGGTCTAGCCCCCTACTGCATTGCGGTAGGGGGTATTTCTTTTGGTAGGGACGCTGATGTCCCTACCACCAGCTGTGGGTCAGCCAAAACGCCCGAGCCTCTTCCCAACTGTAGTGATACCGGGCCAGATACACGGTTGAAAACCAATTGTCTTCGCAGGCGTAGTCCATAGTGGGGCAGGCTATGAGTACGGCCGGTGTAGTCCCTCTGACTGCAGGGCAGTTCTGTCCTAAGCCGAAGCAGCCCGTACTGTTCCACTTCGTCGGATCGTTGCCAGACTCACGCTCGTAAATGAAGGCCTTAGCATCGTCTGTCGGCAGCGGAGAGTACGCAGGAGGCGCGATAGGTTCCGGAGTCGGTTCAGGCGTAGGCATTGGAGTTACGGGCGCTTCTACGGGCTCTGGTGAAGCAACGGGTGCAGGCTTCGAGAAAGGAGCCTCGTGCCGTATGGCGTGGGGTTGCTGCGTCTCTATTTGGCTGGGGTGCGGCGCCATCGGCAGGAGTAGCGGGATGATGGCGAACAACCTAATCCAATTGTCGATTAAGCGAATCCGTTATGACCGCAATGTAACCCATAACGGTTGCCTTGTCACTGTGGATAAGTGCATGCTCTTATTCCACTTTTAACCTCGAAACTATAATAAGGCCGATCCTTATTCTAGTTTGGACAACAAAAAAGACCCGGAGGTGAGCACGGGTCTTTTTTGGAGGTCGAAGCCGAAGCCAACCTCTGAGTGTATTGGATGCTAAAATAGATCCAATAAGCAAGGATCGTCAAATGGCTAGCAATACGCCTACCCAGAATTTATCATCTTCCGAGACTGCCGACAAGCAATGGATAGAGCAGCAGCTAGCCAAAGCTCCCGCCCTATCCAGCAAACGTCTCAAACGGATAGCCGCTATTCTTGGCGCCACACAATCTGAAGCCTAGCCGGATCGAACCGGTTACTTCCCTTGGTTGCGGGCGCGAGTATGACGGCTTCGATTAGTTCGGCACAGATAGCCCGGCGTTGCTCGACCTCTAGGTCTGGCCATGCCTCGACCATGTTGGTTCGCTTTGGTAGAGCGTTCTTTCGTGTGTGCGCGGAACGTTCCTTCACTAGTGCGGCTATGGCCGCTTCTTTCTTGCGTACCTCCGGGAAGATGTGAGCCCCCATATCAGGGTTCTCTTTGTACTGAGCCAGGAGCGTTGCCTTGCTGGCGTTGAGGGCTTCTAGCTCTTCCGTTTTCGGCCACGGCACGGCTTCTATCTCGATGTGCTGTTCTTCCAACCGAGCATGCACCAGCTTGGTGACGATAGCGTCAATGGCAAGACCCGAACCGCAAGCCTTACCGCATCCGCCGTCGTTGATTTTGCACGCGTAGTCGAACCGCTCGGCAGGCTTGGCATTGCCTGAGATCTTCTTCATACAACCACCACACCGCATGATGCCGGATAGCTGGTACTTGAGCTTGCCTATGTTCTCGTGAGCGGGTGGCCTATCTGGCCCGGCGAGAAGGGCGACCACTGAATGCCAAGTGTGCTCATTCAAGATGGCTTCATACTGACCCTTAACGGGGTTGCCGTCTGAGTCAGTCAGATAGCGCATGTGCAGCGGGATGCTGGCCGGACCATAGACGCGGTAACCCACCATGCGCGGCGAGACCATCATGTTGACGAATGTCCTACGGCTCCAGGCGTTGCCCTTAGTGGTGAGCCTGCCCGCTTCGTTCCACTTACGCACGATGGTTGAAGCCTTGATGCCAGCTAGCAGCATCCGGGCCGCTGCCTTGATCTGCCAGGCTTCTCGGAGGACAACAGTGCGCTTATCTTCCGCCCACCCAAAGGGGCGGTTACCGCCTACCGGGATGCCCCTGAGAGCACGGGACTTGTGGCTGTCTCTCAACCTACGAGCGGTGGCGGCTGACTGTTTGCCGTTCATCGTCACCATGATTCGGGCCATGTCTTGGCCGGACTCGGTGAGCAGATCGAACGTACCGCTGACGTCAAGAATCGGCCGGCCGCTGAGTTCTACGGCTTCTATGGCGTCCTCTAGGTGACGGTGGTCCCGGGTCAGCCGGTCATCTACCGACACGACCAATCCATCTATGGCGATGTCTCCGGGGCTGATACCCGCCTTGAGATCCTTTAGTGCGGCGTCGAAGACGGGCCGGATGACGCGGCGGATATAGCTGCCGTCCGGTTGCTTGACCCGCTTCTTCTTCCATGCCGAGGTATCAGGCTCGTCGTAGGTGTAGACGTAGGTTCCGCCACGACGCTCTATGTATTCGCGGATGACCCGCTCTTGCTCTTCGCGGTTATTGATGTCGGCGCCGGTAACCGCAACGCCGCTGTAGTCGCGGGCGGGGTTTACCTCAAAGGACAGCCGAACCAAACCGGCAAACCTAAGGCCGGTTAGATCGCCCCTACGGGCTTGTTCTAGATGAGTTGAGGGTGATTGCACTACGTAGTCCTTCGTTACTCAGTGTAACATGGACTAGATAGTTCATGGAAGTGCTTCGGGCAGCGGACGACGCTGTGGTGGGACCTCCCGCTGATCGACTCGTACAAGCTGATGCACCGCATGTACCGCATCCCCGACACCCGTTACGCCGAGAACCTCGACCGTTGTGTCGAACTCCTCGAACTGGGCGCCCTGTTGGACGTTCCCGTACGCCAGCTCTCCCTCGGCCAGCGGATGCGCGGCGACATCGCGGCGGCCCTGCTGCACGACCCCGAGGTGCTCTACCTCGACGAGCCGACGATTGGCCTGGACGTCATCTCCAAGGCCAAAGTCCGTGAGTTCCTGCGGGAATTGAACGCCGAGCAGGGCACCACGGTCCTCCTCACCACTCACGACCTCCAGGACATCGAGCAGCTGTGCTCCCGCGTCATGGTCATCGACCACGGGCGTCTGATGTACGACGGCCCGCTCGTCGGGCTGCACGAGGCGGGGGAGAGCGAGCGGACCCTGGTGGTGGACCTGGAACGGGAGTTGCCCCCGATCGAGGTGCCGGACGCGCGGGTGGTGAAGGTGGAGGGCCCGCGGCAGTGGCTGGCGTTCCCGGCGTCGGAGTCGGCGGCTCCGCTGGTCGCGCGGATCGCGGCGGAGTATCCGATGGTGGATCTGTCGGTGCGCGAGCCGGACATCGAGGCGGTCATCGCCAAGATGTACGCCGAGCAGGCGGAGAAAGCGGTGTCGTAGCCCTTCGGGAAGTGACCTCGTAGGCTGCTCGGTATGACCGACGACGCAGTCCCGGAGCTCCGCGCATCAGACGCCGACCGCGAGCGGGTCGCCGAGGTTCTGCGCGATGCCGTCGCGGAGGGACGCCTCGACATGGAGGAGTTCGAGGAGCGTCTTGAGGCGACGTACAAGGCGCGGACGTACGGCGAACTGACGCCCATCACCCGGGACCTGCCGGCCGCCGGGGCCACCCCGCCGCCGGTGAACATGGTCAAGGAAGCGGTGGACAGCGGGAGTTGGGCCGGGCGGATCGTCGGCGGCGTGGGGTCCTCGACCGCCGCGGTGGCCATCATGTCGGGGTTCCAGCGCAAGGGACGGTGGACGGTCCCGAAGCGGTTCACCTGCGTCGCCTTCTGGGGCGGCGGCGAGATCGACCTGCGCGAGGCGGACTTCGCGGACCGCGAGGTCGAGATCAACTGCGTCGCGATCATGGGCGGCGCGCAGATCATCGTGCCGCCGGGCGTCGAGGTCGTCGTACGCGGCATCGGCATCATGGGCGGCTTCGACCACAGCCAGGAAGGCGTGCCGGGCGATCCGGGCGCCCCGCGCGTGATCATCACGGGCTTCGCCTTCTGGGGCGGCGTCGGCGTGGAACGCAAGCTCCCGAGGGCGGAACGGCAACGCCTCAAGGAGGAGCGCCGCCGGCAGAAACTGGACCACAGCTCCCCGGCCAAGGAGCTCTACGGCTCCCACCGCGACGCCCTGTCGGGCCTGCACGACGCCCACCGCGAGGCCATGGACGAGCACCGCGAGGCGATGCGGCGCCGGCACGAGGAGCGCAGGGAACGGCACGAGGAGCGACGCGAGCGGCAGCGGGAGCGGCGGGACCGCAGGCACCGGGACTGGGACTGAGTTCCTGAGGTTCCGGGAGGGGACCGGGCCACCGCCGCACAACTGGGCCCGAACCGCCGCCTCACAACCCGCCGGAGCCGCCGCCCGCCTCACAACTGGGCGGGAACCGCGCCCTTGAGGTCCGCCAGATCGATGGTGCGGGCCATCTTCCGGTAGCCCCGGTCGCCGGGGTGGAGATGGTCGCCCGAGTCGTACTCGGAGGCGAACCTGCGCGGGTCGTACGGGTCGCGCAGCGCCTTGTCGAAGTCGACGACGGCGTCGTAGACCGTGCCGCTCCTGATCGCCGCGTTGACCGTCTGGCGTACCGCGTTCCGGGCCGCCGAGTACCGGGGGTGGCCGCCGAAGGGCATCAGGGTCGCGCCGACGACCTTGATGCCGTGCGCGTGGGCCTGGCGGACCAGGGTGCGCAGGCCGGCGAGGACCCGGTCGGCGGCGCCGCCGTGCATGACGTCGTTGACGCCGAGGTCGATGACGACGACCTTGACGTTCGGACGGCCGAGGACGTCACGGGCGAAGCGGACGGGGCCGCGCTGGTTCTCGGCGGGCCGGCCGGCGAGGCTCGTGAGTATCTGGTTGCCGCTGATGCCCTCGTTGACGACGCTGTAGCGGGGCACGTCCTGCCCGGCCGCCTCGGCCGTGCGCAGCCGCTCCGAAAAGGCGTCCGGCCAGCGGCGGTTGGTGCTCTCCGTCGAGGTGGACCCGTCGGTGATCGAGTCGCCGAACGCGACGACCGTGCCGTCCGCCTGCTTGCTCAGCACGTCCACCGCGGTCAAGTAACGCCAGATCGCCGTGCGTTGACGGTACGGCGTGCCGGTCGCGTCCTCGGTGCGGTCGCCGTCGGCGAGGTAGGAGATCTGCCGTGCGTACGGGTGGTAGGTGGCCGGTCCCGACGCGGTGGGGGAGTAGGTGGTGACCAACAGGTCGGCACCCGGCGGGACTTGGAGGCGCACGGCGTCGCTGAGTGTCTGCTGCCCAGCCGGTACGGTGACCGAGGTCGCGCCGCCGAAGGTCAGCCGGCGCATGGTGCCCTCGGCCGCGGCGGAGCTGTTGTGGGCGGCGGCGACGGCGATCGAGGCGTGGGTGAGGGTGAGCGGGGCCCGGCCGTAGAGGTTGGACAGGGTGATCCGGGCGCCCGCCCCGCCGGTGCTCGTGTGGACGAGGTTGCGGACCGAGCGGCCCGCCATGCCGGTCCGCCCCGTGCCGGGCTCGCCGCCGACCGGGGCGGCGGCCCAGGCGCCCACCCAGGTGCCGGCCGAGGCGGGGGCGGCGGAGTTGCCGCCGGAGCGGGAGCCGGCGGAGTTCTTGCCGTCGTCGCCGCGGGTTCCGTCGCCCGCGGCGGCCCCGAGGTATATGGCGGCGGAAAGGACCACGATCAGAGCGATGATCGCGGACAGTAGGGCACGGTGTTGTGTGGGGGGCACCCCCACGCCCCCGGCACGACGCTTGGTCACGCGGTACTGATCTCCTCGGGTGGGTGGCAGGGTCCTGCCATTTTGCCCGATCGGGTGACAGCGGGAACTCCTGTTCCGTTCCGGGAGTCGGTCAGGAAGGGACAATATGCACGGTACCGGCGAACGGGTGGAGCGGATGGAACGTACAGAAGCGGGGGCGGGGGCGGGGACCGAGAGCGACGGGTCCCGCCGCACGATGACCACGTTCAGCGCCGCCGACCAGGAGAAACAGCGCGGCGTACGCCGGATGAAACTGACGGCACTCGCCCTGTTGCTCTTCGTGGCCGTCGTCTACGTGCTCGCGAAATGGGCGTCGAACTCGGGCGCCGGTCCCTGGGCGGGCTATGTCGCCGCGGCGGCCGAGGCCGGCATGGTCGGCGCGATGGCCGACTGGTTCGCGGTCACGGCCCTCTTCCGCCACCCGCTGGGCCTGCCCATCCCGCACACCGCGATCATCCCCACCAAGAAGGACCAACTGGGCGTCTCGCTGGGCGAGTTCGTCGGCGAGAACTTCCTCTCCGAGGAGGTCGTACGACAACGCCTGCACGCGGTCGGCATCGGCAGCCGCCTCGGCGCCTGGCTGGCGGTACCGGACCACGCGGACCGCGTGACGGCCGAGCTGTCGGCGGCCCTGCGCGGCGCGCTCACGGTGCTGCGCGACTCCGACGTCCAGGCGATCGTCGGCGAGGCGATCACCCGCCGCGCCGACGCCCAGGAGATCGCGCCCGGCATCGGGAAGACGCTGGAGAAGATCGTCGCCGACGGCGGTCACAAACGGGTCGTCGACCTGATCGTCGCCCGCGCGCACGACTGGCTGGTGCTGCACGACGAGCAGGTCATGGACGCCGTCGAGGGCGGTGCGCCCGGCTGGACCCCGAGGTTCGTCGACAAGCGCATCGGCGAGCGCGTCTACAAGGAACTCCTGCGCTTCGTCACCGAGATGCGCGACATGCCCTCCCACCCGGCCCGCGGCGCCCTGGACCGCTTCCTCGGCGACTTCGCCTCCGACCTCCAGTCCGACACGGAGACCCGCGCGCGCGTGGAGCGCCTCAAGGGCGAGGTCCTCGGCCGCGGCGAGGTCCAGGACCTGATCGCCAGCGCCTGGACGTCCGTACGCTCGATGATCGTGTCGGCCGCCGAGGACGAGCGCAGTGAGCTACGACTGCGGGTGCGGGCGTCGCTGCTGTCGCTGGGCGCGCGGATGGCCGTGGAACCCAAGCTCCAGGAGAAGGTCGACGGCTGGGTCGAGGGCGCGGCGGTGTACGTCGTGACGACCTACCGCAAGGAGATCACCTCCCTGATCACGGACACGGTGGCCGGCTGGGACGCGGAGCACACGACCCGGAAGATCGAGGCGAACATCGGCCGTGACCTGCAGTTCATCCGGATCAATGGCACGGTGGTGGGGTCGTTGGTGGGGCTGTTGATCTATACGGTGACGCGGCTGGTGGGGGTGTAGGTGCGGGTGTAGGGGGCGATTCCCGGGGGCACCCGGAGGGGGTTCGCTCGACGAGGAGGACCCCATGGCCAGTGCGAGTGAGGGCGCCGAAACCCCGGCCGAAACCCCGGCCGAAACCCCGGCCGAAACCCCGGCCGGGAGCGGTGGCCGGACGATCACCTCGTCCATCCCGGCCCGCCTGGACCGCCTCCCGTGGTCCCGCTGGCACTGGACGATCGTCATCGGCCTCGGCACCGTGTGGATCCTCGACGGCCTGGAGGTCACGGTCGTCGGCAACATCGCGAGCCGCCTCTCCGAGCCCGGCAGCGGTCTGCCGATCAGCTCCGGCCAGGTCACCGGCATCGCGGCGGCGCTGTACGTGGCGGGCGCCTGCGTGGGCGCCCTCTTCTGGGGCCACCTCACCGATCTCTACGGCCGTAAAAAACTCTTCATGATCACGCTGGTGGTGTACCTCGCGGCGACCGCGCTCACCGCGGCCTCCTTCTCCACCTGGTGGTTCTTCACGTTCCGCTTCCTCACCGGCTTCGGCATCGGCGGCGAGTACGCGGCGATCAACTCCGCGATCGACGAACTGATCCCGGCGTACTGCCGAGGCCGCGTCGACCTCGTCATCAACGGCAGCTTCTGGGTGGGCGCGGTAGGCGGCTCGCTCCTCTCCATCGTCGCGCTGAACACGAGCATCTTCGCGGCGGACGTGGGCTGGCGGCTGACCTTCGCGCTCGGCGCCGTACTCGCCCTGGTGATCCTCCTCGTACGACGCCATGTGCCCGAGAGTCCACGCTGGCTGCTGATCCACGGCCGGGACCGGGAGGCGGACGAGGTGGTGACCTCGATCGAGCGCCGGATCGAGGTGGAGCAGGGCCACGAACTGCCGCCTGCCGAGGGCGAGATCACCATCCACCAGCGCAAGAGCGTCTCGTTCGCGGAGATCGCCCGCACGATCTTCCGCGACTACCCCAAGCGCGCGACGCTCGGCTTCTCCCTCTTCATCGGCCAGGCGTTCCTCTACAACGCGATCACCTTCGGCTTCGGCGCGATCCTGACGAAGTTCTTCAACGTGCCGACGGGCAACACCGGTTACTACTTCGCGGTCATCGCGGTCGGCAACTTCATGGGCCCGCTGCTGCTGGGCAAGCTGTTCGACACGGTCGGTCGCCGGGTGATGATCTCGTCGACGTACCTGCTCTCGGGGCTGTTGCTGTTCGGCACGGCGTGGCTGTTCGACCGGGGTTCACTGAGCGCGGCCACGATGACGGCGTGCTGGTGCGCGGTCCTGTTCTTCGCGTCGGCGGGCGCGTCCAGCGCGTACCTGACGGTCTCGGAGATCTTCCCGATGGAGACCCGGGCCATGTCGATCGCCTTCTTCTACGCCCTCGGCACGGCGGCCGGCGGCATCAGCGGCCCGCTGCTCTTCGCGGACCTCACGGGGACGGGCAAGGTCGGCGACACGGTGCTCGCGTTCCAGATCGGGGCGGGGCTGATGTGTGCGGCGGGGCTGGTGGCGGCGGTGCTGGCGGTACGGGCGGAGCGGCAGTCGCTGGAGGACGTCGCCCGGCCGTTGACGGCGGTGGATCCGGGGAGTTCGGGGAGTTCGGCCAAGGTGTCCGGGGCCACGGTTCGCCCGGCGTGATGGGGCGGGCCGCCAGGACGCGTCTCGCGGATCTGAGTACTCGTACTCTGTCGCGGCCCCGGCCCACGGACAACCCTCGTACGTATGACCGAGAAGCTGCTGAGCCCCCTGCGGACGCGCCCCTGGCCGGAACGCTGGCTGACCCGCACACTCGGCGCCGTCCTCGCGACGGCGGCGTACGTCATCTGCGTCCCGTCGGGATCGGTGCCGGTGTCGGACGAGGCGTCCGGTGGCGGCGGGGTGGCGCTCGCGGTGATCCTGCTGCTCCTGTCGGGCTACTTCGGCCGTAGGGACGACCTGGCCTGGCCGTTGCTGCTGGTGGCCGTGCCGCCGGCGGTGCAGATGTACGTGTCGTTCGAGTCGGAACAGCCGCTGGAGTGGGCGTTCGCGACGCTGGTGATCGCGGCGGGCGCGCTCGTCGCGGCGACGGTGGGACGCTGCTTCAGGCCGCGCGGCGGGGAGGACTCGACCGACGGCTTACTGTGCGCCGCCCACCGATCGTGAGGAGCCGTACCCGATGAGCATCCGCAGGATCGTCCCCGACTTCCAGGTGGCGGGAGACGGCGAGGACTCGATGAGGACGAACGCCGACTTCTACGGCCTCCTCGGCTTCGAGGAAGTCATGAACCAGGGCTGGGTGATGACCCTGGCGTCCCCGTCCAACCCCACCGCCCAGATCAGTTTCCTCACGGAGGAACGCACCGCCCCTGTCGTCCCCGACCTGAGCGTGGAGGTCGAGGACGTCGACGCGGTGTGGGCCGAGGTCGCCGCCTCGGGCGCGGAGATCGTGCGCGAGCTGCGGGACGAGGAGTGGGGGGTACGGCGGTTCTTCGTACGGGATCCGGGCGGGCGGGTCGTGAATGTGCTGGGGCACCGACCGGGCGTTGAGGACGGGTGAGTTGGGGCGCCGGGTGAATCGGGTGAGTCAGATGCTCCGGTGACCGGCTGAGTCACGCGCGCCGGTCGGCGACAGCCCAGGACGCGAGGGCGACGGCGCCGGCGACCCCGAAGACGGCGGGCCAGGCGCCCACCTTCTTGGCCAGCGGATGGGACCCGGCGAACGCGGCCACGTAGGCGACGGTGAGCGCCCCGGCCGCCTTGCCACCGGCCTGCTGCCGCCACTGCTGCGCGGCGGTGACCCCGGCCACGGCGAGTACGACCCCGCCGAGTTGCCGCTTCCTGGTCCAGCGGGCCACGCCGTACCCACCGACAAGCCCACTCGCGGCGACCACCGCGCTGGGAACGCTGGGAACCTTGGCCATGATGTGCCTCCTGGGACCGATGAAACCGAGCTGACCGGATATCGCCACCGAGGCTAACGTGCGGTCCCTGCGAGGCACTGAAACTGAGTCGAGGCCTGTCACGTCTCCCGGCCCCGTCCGGACGATCGGGGTTGGTTCTGTGGCGTGCGGCTTCGCCCTGACCGTGGCCCATACGGCGACGGCGTACGTCACTTTCATCGCGTGGCGACCGCAACGGCCGGCCTGACGTGGGTCTTCACCAAGGCGGAGTGGTTGCGCAGGTGGTGGTACGCGATCCCGACGGTGTTGACGGGAGCGGCACTTCTGCGGTTGACGCTGATGGCTCCGACGCTGTGAGGGTGTGCGGACCCGAGGTTGGGGCACCCTGGGTCCGCGCACCCCGTGGCTCACGAGGAGAGCCACTCCGTGGCGTTGAGGGCGAGGGCGGCGTTGGTGGCGCCGGTGTCGTTCCAGCCGTCGTAGAGCGTGTTGCCGGACTGGCCGGTGCCGTCGTCGATCGGCGAACTGTCGCCCCAGAACGCGACCTTGCCGCTTCCGAAGGTGCTGGTCGCGAAGAAGGCGCCGGTGTTGCCGGAGTAACCGGAGCGGTACAGAAGGCCCTTGGCGGCGGAGTTGTCGGCCGGCTTGATCGTGGCCGTGGTGCCGTTGGCGATGAGGCTCTTGGTGACGGTGCCGAAGGAGCCGTGCAGCACCGCGTTGCCGCTGTCGGTGATGGCGGCCGGGTAGCCGGAGGTGATGTTCAGCGAGTCGATGGAGAGGCCGAACGGGTCGGTCGAGTCGACGCTGTTGTTGGTCATCAGGTCGTTGAGGATCTGGACCGCGTCGTAGCCGTCGTTGTTGCGGTCGGCGCCGGTGTGGTCGGAGATCATGAACAGACCGCCGCCCGCCTTCACGAAGTTCATGATGGCGGTCTTCTCGGCGGTCGTGAACTTGATGTTCGGCTCGGGCAGCACGAGCGTGTCGAAGTTCGACAGATCGGTGGCCGACGAACCGCCGTAAGTGAGCGCGCTGGTGGCGGTCTTCAGGCTGTAGTTCCCGGTTTTCTGCAGGGCGACGCCCCACGACGAGAGCGCCCCGGTCCAGTCCTTGTCGGAGGACGGCGAGGAGTCCTGGGACAGCGGGTCGGGCTTACTGGTCGAGATGATCCAGTCCGCGTTCCCGGCCTCCTCGGCGTGCCCGTCGTCGAACAGGACGCGGTGCGTGGTGGCTGCGGCGGCGGGCGTGACGGTGGCCGCCTGCACGGCAGCGCCCGTGGCGAGCATGCCGAGGACGGTGAGAGCGGTGGTGAACCTGCGACGTGACGCGAAGGTGCGTGTCATGGACTTGCCAAGGCTGAGCATCCGGTGAACCTCCGTGAGTGGGGGGATTCCATGAGTGGGGGGTGGAGTGAACAGGGGGTGCGGGTGCGCGGGGGGTGCGGGTGCGTGGGGAGTGCGTGCTGCTTGCGGTGAATCTTCGCGCGTAGAACGGTAGTTGAAAGATCTCCGTGCGACACAAAGGGGGACGGTACACAGAAGATCGGGGCCATCGGGAGGGGGTCTCGGCGGTTCACGTAGATCTCTTACTCGGCGGCCTTCCGCTGACCCCCTTTGGTCAACTCTTGATCATCCTTGACCTGTTCGTGGCAGAATTGGCGAGGCGAGGTGTGTGTGCTCGCGCGATGTCACGGCTGAACGGGGGACGGGAATCGTGTCGTGGGAAGAGGAATGGGCCCAGCTCAAGGCGGACGCGCTGGCGCGGCAACAGCCGTCGGCGCAGATGCAGTTGAACCAGTTGCCGGCCGATCCGGGTGGCTCGCCCGCCGGGCCGGCCGGCGGTAGCGCGGACGGGTTCTCCGTCAACGCGGGTTCCATCGACGGAAGTTCGCATCTGCTCATCGAGATCGCGGGAGTCCTGTACGAGGGACGTATGGACGGGGAGAACGCCACGATGGCCCGGGTGCCCCGATCCCACCCCGACGTGGCCACGAACGTCGAGACGTTCGCCCGGTTCGCCCAGGACCAGTACACGGACGCGGTCGTCCTGCTGGCAGCGCTGTCGGGCAAGCTGAAGTCCGCGAACAACGCGTACACGCAGTACGACGGCGACGTGCGCGGGCAGCTGAACTCCGTTCTGGTGTCGGGCCGTTACACCGAACCAGGGAACCGGTGATCCCGTGGCCCACCGCGAGGACGTCGCATTCCTGGAGGACGCGAACCCGGCGCTCATCGGGCGCGGTGCCGCCGAGTTCACGCGTTTGCACAGACTGATCGACACCACCGACGACGCCTTCCGCAAGGCGGTGAAGGTGGACTGGCAGAGCGATGCTCGCGAGTTGTACGCGAAGCGGCTGAGCGAGGCCAAGGATCTTACCGACGCCCTCTCGGAAGCCTTCCGCATCGTGGGAAACGCCCTCACGTCGTACGCGGACGCGGTCACCACCGCCAAGAGCCACTACAAGAACGGCAAAGCCAGCGAAGGCAAACTGTCCGAGGTGATGTCCCGGGAGGCCACCGCCGTCACCCCGACCGCCCGGGCCGCCGAACCCATGAGGCAGTGGGAGGACCTCCGGGCCACCACGGGTGTCATGGACTGGTTCGCGGAACTGACGGTCGACATCGACGCGATCCGCGAGGACGCCGAGCGCTACTACAACCAGACCAGCGGCCACTACGGCGACGCCCTGCGCGTGGAATCCGAGGCGCGCGAGACGTGCGTCGCGGACATCAGGGCCGCCAACCGTTCCCTTCCCGACTTCCAGAGCCCCATCGCGGACCCGGGCCAGTTCCTCAAGAACCTCGGCCCGCTGCAGGCCGAGGCCGGCCGGGCGAGCGACAACCCGTACGCCCAACTCCCCGGCGCCGGACCGAAGATGGACTCGATCCCCACCATGGGCGGCAACGTCGTCGTCAACGAGACGCTGTCACGCATCCAGACCCGCATAGACGGACTTCCCGGCGCCGAGGGCAACAACTACTGGCTGCCCTCGAACTCCGACGACAGCCGCCGCCAGTACATCTCGGCCAACAGTGCCCTCATCAAGGCCGCCGCCCAGGACGCGGGCCTGCCGCCCGAGATGGTCGCCGGCATCGCCTGGCAGGAGGTCGAGGGCGACCCGGGTGTCCTCGACGACCTGGCCTACGAGGGCCGAAAGGTCCTCCCCTTCAGCGAGGATCCCGACCGCACCTCGATGGGCCCCATGTCCATCCAGGTCCGCCGCGCCGCCGAGGTCCTCGGCTACGACCCGAACCACCTCACCGACATGCAGCGGGACGTCGTAGTGGACTCGATCAAGGACCCGGCCAAGAACATCTTCATCTCCTCGGAGTACCTGGCCCAGCTCAAGGCGGAGAGCGGCTTCGCGGATGTCCCGCCGGACCGGATGACCCGGGCGCAGCTGCAGGAGCTGGCCGCTCGCTACAACGGCGGTCCCTACTATGAGGACCCCGCCGCCCAGGCATACGGTCGCGGTTTCGACCGCAAACTGGACGACGCCAAGGAGGCCCTGCAGTGACCAGCCCTGTCCGCCCCCCGATTCCCCATGCCGGCGTGGGAGAGAGCCAGGCCCTGCGCGGCCGTGTCGCGTCCGCGATCTGTGCCCTCGTTCTCATCCTGGGCCACCTGGTGACGGCGTACATGACGCTCCTCGCGTACGCGGCCGACCCCGCGGGGCCCTGGGACAGTGAAACGGTCGCCCACTCGAACTTCGCGTCAGGCACCGCCCTGACGTTCACCGCCGTGACAGCGGGCCTGAGTTGGGTGTTCGTCAAGGCGGAATGGCTCCGCAGATGGTGGTACGCGGTCCCGTCGGCGCTGGCGGTCGCGGCGCTGCTTCGGCTGACGCTGCTGGCTCCGGAGCTCTGACCGGTCAGCCGCCGGGATCGTGCGCCGTCCGGATCGTGCGCGGTAGGTATGTGATCAGGCGTCAGGGTGGCGCCGGGCGCCGCGATGCATGGCGGCCCGGCACCGAAGTGCTGACGTACTGACGTGAGGTGCTGCCGAACCGCTTACCTGACGTCGACGAAGTCGCCGGGCGCTGTGGCCGCGGCGGTGGTGGCCGTGCCCGCGAAGACGTAGCGGTAGTAACCGTCGACCGTCGCCTTCGTGGTGGTCTTCAGCACGCCGGTGCTGTTGGTCTTGACCGTCTTGAGGGTGGTGTAGGTACTGCTGCTCTTCTTGCGGAACTGAAGCTTCGCGGGCTGGGACACATAGCCCGCGTACTTGCCCGTCGACCAGTTCGCGCGGGCGAGCTTGCCCGTGACCGTGATGGTCTTGCCCTTCTTGACCGGCTCCGGTGTGGCATTGGCGGTCAGGGTGGAGGCCTTCTTGATCGCGGCGGTGGCGACGTCGTCGTTGTAACTGGCGTTCGCGTACAGGTCCCAGGCACCCAGGAACAGCTTCCAGGTCCCGGCCACGCCGTTGTCCTTCATGTCGGTGGCGGGGTGGATGTTGAAGACGGCCTTGCAGGTGTACGTGCCCTGGGTCGCCGTCTCCGTGCAGGCGGGGTCGTCGTCCGTCCCCAGGCCGCCGGTGATGCCGTCGGTGGTCGAACTGTCGGTGCCCTGCCACAGGAAGGCCTCGGTGAGGGCGACGCCGCTCGCGTCCGTGGCGGTGTACGTGACGGTGACGGACTTCGTGCCGGTGGTGCCGAGGACGATGTCCTTGCCGCCGTTGATGACGGCGTGCGAGAACTTGGTGTTGCCCGACGAGTCCCTCGGCTGAACGGACGTCGAGCGAACGGACTTCGAGGCGAAGGAGCTGAGCTTCGCCGCCGCACCCGTACGCTCCGACGCCTGAGCGGCCACCGGAAGAGCGAGCGCGGACAGAACAACCGCACCGGACACGGCAGCGGCCGCAACGCGTATACGCATGAATCCCCCACGGGAACCTGAGAGGCCCGCCCAAGTCTCCCCTTGGCCGGGCCTGTTGATCTCCGCATCATATGAACTCAGGTCGGAAATGGTGAAGATCTCTTGTGCAATAAGTGCGTAACGGACCAGTGGGGCTTGGGAATTGGTATCGACCTGGGGGAGGGCGCGATGGCGAACTCGGCGCTGGCGTGGAGGATTCCAAGACCGAGCGAGGGGAGGTCCATCTCGCGGAGGAGACGCTCCAGTTGCTCGCGCATGACCGCCTCGGTCTTCCGTGCCGATGGGCAGTCGCTGTTGCCGCGGGGTCGAACTGGTCCCGGTGCCTCTCCTGCCGGGTGTGTGGAAGAACCTAACCACCAAACCAGCCAAAGGTGGTGTGAGGCAGTCCAGTTCCTCAGGAACCAGGCAGTGCGATTCGGCCGGTGAGCAGGATGTCGTGGTTGGCGAAGAGTGCGTCGAGGTCGATACGTCGGCGGATGTACGCCGTCCAGGTCGCACGCGGCAAGTCTGTGTATGCGGCGACCACACGGGCGCGGTTTGCCTGAGTGAGGATCCAACGGGCCTGGTCGGACTCGTTGCTACGGCCGCTGAAGTCGCGCGCCAGCCGCCACAGCTCCTCGCCCTCGCTGAGTACGTCGACCACGGCGACGAGGCCGATGTCGCCCAGGCCGCGTTCGTCGCTGGAATGGGTGGTGTAGGCGAGGGTGAGGGTTTCGAGAGGGAAGACGGTGACGCGGCTGGTCGCGGTCAGCTCGGTCAGGGACACGAGAAGTTGGTCCGTTTCTGGCGGTGAAGGGGGTGGCCCTGCTCCGGGGAGACCGGACCAACCCCCTCTGGGGAGCGGCTGGTTGTGCCGGTCAGCAGCAGGGGCCGTCGCCGCAGCAGGCAGGTGCGTTGCATTCGGCGGCCGTACCCCACAGCTGGTCGTCGACCTCGAAGCCGGCCGCCCGGATCTTGCCGACGACCGAGGTCATCAAGCCCCCGGTCCGCGTCTTGCTGTTCGGCTGGTGATGCAGGAAGTAACCGAACTGCTCCTGACACCAGTTGGCGTACCAGTCGGTGTGAAGGACGAGCGTGTGCCAGCCGGGGTCGACCTGTTGGGACGGGGCCATGGAGGCGCCCTCGCCCGTTGAGCCCATCACGAAGACCAGAGCGAGCGCCTGGTCCACGACGCGGTCCGCAACGGCACGTTCGATGCCGTACTCGTCGGCGCAGAACGCGGCGAGCATGGCGAAGTCGGTGTTGGTGACGAGGGAACGGCCAGTGGGGGTTGTGGTGGTTACGGCAGCGGTCATCGCCTGCCCTCTTTCGCGCTCGTGCCCACGGTGGGCGGGGTCGGACCCGGGGGCCTTTCGGGAGCTGGCGGGGTTGTGTGGAGCACTGCTTCACCTCGTGGTTGAGGGATTTTCGGGTAGCCCACTTCCGGGAGCGACGAACGGGCGTCGCGCATTCAGGAGAGGGAGAGGGATCTTCCAGCCCGCCGTACGCATGGCGAAGGCGCGTACATGGCGGAAAGCAGCGGGGGTGCCTTCAAGCTCGGGGCGCATTGGAGGGCGTATGCCGACTTCGCGCGTTCACATTCGCGTGCCGATGGCGATCCGATCGTTGTCGGCCAGCCGGATCATCGCCCGGAGCACGATTTTCAGGCGGCGCTCATCGAGGTATTCCACCGCGGCGAGGTAGCTCTGCTGCACGCCTACGATCGACAACACCAGCCCGAGGAACGCGCGCTCGCCTTCGTCGAGTTCCAGCGTGTAGAGACGTCCGGACATGCCTTCCCACCGGCAGGTCATGACACCGTCCTGCCGCGTCACGAGCACTTTGCGGACGTGGTCCCGAGCAAGCAGCAACTCCTCTTCGACGAGGGCCTGCGCTGCGGTGCGGTCGCGCAGGCCGACCGCAGACCGTACGAGAAGCTCGCCGAGCGGCGGGGCATCGGGCTCGTCGTCCGTTGTACGTGAGGAGGGCGTACTGGTCACCATCCAAGGGCCGTCGCAAGAGGCGGGCTTTGTGGTCATGACCAGGACGTTAGGCGGCGCAATTGCGCATGCAGGTAGCGATTGCACGCGATTGCGCATGCAGTGGCGGGGCTTGCGGTGGATTGCCTATGAGGGGTTCAAGGACGCTCTTGCCCGCCCGATCAGACGGCGTGCTGACGCCCCGTACTCGGCGGACTCGGCGAGCCAGTCCCAAGCTCGCTCGTACAGTTGGATGTCTTCTTCGCCGGTGAGCCACAGCTCTTCGCTGATCGTCTCGACGATGACCAACCGACGGTCGTAGATCCAGAAGGCGTGCGGGGCAGTACGGCGCAACTGCGCGCCGAAGGGCAGGATGCCGAGCTCGATTCGGCGCTGGCCCACCAGGTTGTACAGCCGGTCCAACTGCTCGGCCATCACGTCCGCGGGACATGAGCGGTGGTAGAGGGCGGCCTCACAGATGAGAAACCGGAAGGTCTTTGCCGGGTCGTACAGCGACTCCTGGCGGCGCATGCGGGCTTCGACGGCAGCCTCGGTGGTCGGCGGGATACCCCGGAACTCCGCGTTGGAGTCGAAGATGACACGGGCGTACTCCGGAGTCTGGAACAGCCCTGGTACGCGCGACACTTCAAGTCCCTGGACCGCTTTCGTGGCCTCGGTCTGGCGGACAGCGATCTCCTGGCGGCCGCGGTGTCCGCCGGCCAGCTGGCGTCGCCAAGAGCGGTGCCGCTGCTTCATCTCAAGCCCGGCTCGCAGACCTTGGAGCTCAGCTTCGACCTCCGGTCGGTCGCACGCCTGCGCCCATTCGGTCAGATCGGCGGCGGTCGGAGTCTGCTTGCCGTTCTGAAGCCGAGAGACCTTCGAAGGCTGGCAACCGAGCTTGGCAGCAAGGTCTTTTCCCTCCAGACCGGCCTCGGTGCGCAGCTCGCGCAGCCGCGCGCCGAGGGCTTCTCTGGCGGTCTGGTAGTCCGTGCTCACACGGTGGAACGTACCCGCCTGGCGAACTCTTCGGTACGTACAGCGTGGTGCCAGGCGGCGTCCCGGGCCTGGCAGGCGGCGAGGACTTCGGCGGGGTCCTCGGTGACGTAGATACCGAGCGTGGTGTCCTCGTCGTCGAACGCGAAGCGGGCGAGGATCTTGGAGTCGAAGAGCCAGAAGTCGTAGTCCGGCAGCCGCAGTTGCTGTGCCTGGGCGCGGGTCAGGTTGCGAATGTCCTCCCCTGCGGCGACGTTGCTGGGCGCGCTCGCGAGGAGGAACTCCTGTCCCTGGGTGAGCGGTTGGTCGACCACCCGTACGCGCTCGAATCGCTTGCCCAGTGCGGTCTGTGCGCGCACGTTCTCCCGCCAGGCGTTGTCCGGCTCGCCGGCGATGTCCTCGCCCGCGACGAACCGCGCCCACTTGGGACTGTTCCGGTCCGAGGCGTAGCCGCTGCGCGTTTCCAGTCGCCAGGCGGCGTGCTTGAAGTCGCGAAAGAGACCGGAGACCGAGGCGAACGGCTGGAGTTCGGGCGCATCGCTCCTCGGCGCGTAACGGCTGAGCAGGCTGCGAGGCACGCGGACGAAAGTCTCGGACTCCTTGACGTCCCGCAACTGGGTGAGGTGCTCGGGATCGTTTTCCCGCTCGCCCTGGACGAGGATTTCGTCCGTGCCCTCGATCTCGTACAAGGTCGGGCAGTCGCCGTCGTCGCTGGTCGTACCGAGGAACCTGAGCGTCATGTCACCCTCCAGCTGCGGTTGTTGGAGATCCAGGATGCGTGGGCGGGACGCGGGCACGCCTCGGGATTGCAGCAGATTGCGCATCCTGTGTGGCGCGCTGAGATTGCGCGCAAGCGGGATAGGGCGGTCCCGATACGGAGATGCCGTATCCGGGTGCACAGGTGAGGTTCGTTCGCGTGCGCAGCTCGCCGAGGGATTGCGACAGACCACTTCTCGACCGATCCGCCTTCTCAGGCTCGAAGGTCACTCGATTTCCTTCACGTACTCCGAGAACGGCACCGAGCGAGCCAGCGAAATCCGCTTCCACTCCAGGTAGGGGGAAGTGTCTCCCGCGAACATCTCTCGGCTGCTCTGTGTCCCGTCCGGCCGGTAGTTGAGACGTACTACTCGCCCCTCGTCGAACATCCACCAGTCCGTTCCCGACAGGGGTAGTCCGTAGTCCCTCCGCGTGACGTCCAGGACGCGGATGTCTTCGCCGGAGGCTATGTTCCCCGGAATTCCCCATGCGAACTGGTACCGCTGATAGTCAGTCAAGGGCCGCCGGACGACCCGAACCCGCCCGATATGGCGCCCCGATGCCACGTATCCGCGCACTCGTTCATGCCAGCGCGCATTGTGGTCGGCGGGCTTCGGCTCACGGCGAAGGAAGCGGGCGACGTTCTCGGCTTCCCTGGGCATCGTGTAGGTGGGCTGAGCCTCGAACCGCCAGGCGTCACGTTCGTACGCATCGAACATCCGACGCCACTCGTCACCGTCCAAGAGCACGTACAGCCTCCTTGAGCACCGACTCAGGGATCTCCACCAGGGTCTCTCACCCTACGACGGCTGATCAGCAGCTCAACAGCGCCCGCTCCTCCGGGAGTTCGTGGCAGGATCTGCCGACATGGAATTCTCCGAGGTGGTCCGCCGGCGACGCATGATCCGTCATTACTCCGACAAGCCGCTGACCCCGGAGGTGATCGAACGCGTCCTCGCCTCCGCGCTACGAGCCCCCTCGGCCGGCTTCTCCCAGGGCTGGGCGTTCCTCGCCCTGACCGACCCGGCCGACCGCGCCCGCTTCTGGCCGTTCGTCCCCACCCGGGTCGAGAACACTCCGACCATGCAGGACGCCCCGCTGGTCGTAGTACCCCTGGCACACAAGGCCGCCTACCTTGCGCGCTACGCCGAACCCGACAAGGGCTGGGAGGACCGCGCAGAGGCCCGTTGGCCCGCGCCGTACTGGTACATCGACACGGGAATGGCCTCCCTGCTGATGCTCCTGACCGCGGTCGACGAAGGGCTCGGCGCCTGCTTCTTCGGCATCGTGCCGGAGCATCTGGAGCCGTTCCGGGCGGAGTTCGGGGTGCCGGAGGAGTACGACCCGATCGGTGGGATCACGGTGGGGTACCGGGCTGAGGATGTTCCCGAGCAGAGTGGGCGGGTCGCGGAGCGGCGGCGGGGTGCGGAGGAAGTGATTCACCGCGGGCAGTGGGGGTGGCATGCCTGACGGGGATTCCAGGGGGGACTTCGTCATTTGTGGACCCGATACACGTACCTGGTGAAATTCAGGCATCTGTCAGTACGCGCTCACGGCGGTGCTACTGCCACTGGCTGGAGCTTGGCCAGACCGTAAGAGCAGTTTTCGCTAGATCTGCCTGCCTCTCGATTATTCCTTCTGGGCGCCAACGAGATTTCTGAGAGTCCCAGAGTCTGAATACTTGTGTTTCCGAAGAGACAAGAAGCGCGGACTCCTCGTATATGCTGACCTTCTCGGGGAAAGGGCGATTCGAATTTGTCTGATTCTTGCGCCCGTTGAGGAGGGTTACATTCCCCAGGCGATGCACCCATGAATCGTGTTCGTCCAAGCGCAGCTCGGGATTCGGTTGCTGAGGGTAGATCTGTTCGACGTGGACTTTTGTACTGCTGGCCACCTCAAGCTCGTCGACTCCTTCCGTATTCCTCAATTTCGCTTCGACCTTCTCAAGAAGATAGCGAGCCTGGGACGGCTTGGGAATAGATGCCTCTTCGAAATCGACCTTAAAGGTCTCATTGTCCGGTATCCATCCGCACACCCGACGCAGAATCGATTCTGCCCCCGCTCCACCGGAAAACTCCTTCGCGACCTCGAATATATTCTCCTCGAGGAGCGTGGATTCTCGTCGACCGATTACGGTCCATCTGACATAGTAGCTGAGGCAGGCTTCTATGAGGTCTTGCAGCTGTGCGTAGTCATTCTTTTCGGAAGCAGCCAGGAGCAACGGGTGCAGGGCATCGGCGTTCAGGGCTTTTATTTCGGACAGTGCTGAATCAAATTCATCAACACCGGTTGAGCAGTGGATGAGGTCAACGTATCGAATGGACGCGCTTTCAAGCTCGGCCGCAAAGGCGCCAGCCGTGTAGGCGTGGGGGCGCTTGTCGAATTCCCTGGTGAGATCTCCTCGGATCGTGGCGTATAGGCTATGGGATTTCACGTCCCCATGACGAGCCACCCAGAAGTGGCGCAGAAACCTTTCAATCTCTTCTCTCTTGTCGAATTTGTCGAGAAGTACACGCCAAGCATCATTCACGCGTTGCTTCTCTAGATCTTCTCGACTTCTTTCCATGAGGAAGTTTCTCACGAGGTCCACTGTTGAAAGGTCTTTGCCTCGAGAATTAATGGTCTCGAACACTTCGTTCGCGTCACTTGACGTAGGTGTTTGAATTTCAACAAACACCAAGCCTTTTATGAGGCACTCGTACAGGGAATCGAGCCAGTCAAGTCGACTGTCTTCATCGGAGTAGGACGAGAGCTCTGCGGTTATCTTGCTTTCGAAATTTGAGTAGGCCTCCTGAATCAGTTTGTGGGACGGTCGCTTCTTCGGGTCCTCTACCCCTCTGACCTTCCCGGTCAGCTCATTCCAGTCCTGGATGAAGTCTCGAAAGAAGTCGCGATCAAACAACGAAAGGACCAGGAAATATTCTATCGGCTCCCGTCGGCCGGCCTTCCTAGCTATGTAGTCGCGCTGAATGTTGCTAGCTGTTGACCGTGCTTCCGGGGACCCGATCCTCCACAAGATGTCGCGAATTACTGCGATCAAGATGGTGGATGTCGTGAGTCGCTGTTGGCCGTCCAGGAGTGACCTGCTCTTTACGTGTTCATCAGTGATCGTGACAATTGGGCCAATGAAATACTCGGATGCCGATTCCTTGCCGCTTTCGCGAGCCAGTCTAAACTTCTGGATATCGGCCCAGTAAGTGTCAACTTCTTTCTTCGTCCACGCGTATTGTCGCTGACTGTCATCGGGAACGGTGACTACGGGATTGTTCGCCCCGATCAACTGTCCGAGAGTTTGACGCGCCGCATGCTTGATGATCGCCATGATGAGCTCCGATGATTCCGATCCTCCGGAGGGCGATCGTAGCGTCTGCTGGACGGAAGAGGGTCTGGTCTCAGCAGGTTCAAGAGCGTATTGGTGAGGTGCGGGCGGCTACTGGAAAGGTATCAGTGTGTCAGTAGGGCACGGATCGGGACAAAAGCGAAGCCGGGATCCTTCCCTGACTGCTATCTTTATCCGTAGCTTTTGCCTGTACCCCACGGGATATTCAAGGAACTTGAATGAGTCTTTCCAGCGACAACAGCGCGCCACATCACTTGCACTCCATATTGGCGAGGGTTCGTGAGTCCTCCAGTGTTAATTATGCGAGTGGTTGGGCTCAAGCGCTCGATGCGGAGTGGGGCTCACTGGAGTTTGCCAAGCGTCACTCGGAGGTAGTCAACCTGTTGCTCGACACGGTGGTGCAGTTGAATGCACTGCCCGAACGGGCGCGCGAGAGATCTCTCCGGTATGTTCCTTCCTGGTGGATCGCCGTAGTGCAGCCGCAGGCAAACTGGACCGATAATGGTCGCGATTCGAGCAGTATTATTACCCCGGATATGCTGGATCATCTTGAGGCGGCGGCAGATATTATCGCCGGAAGCTTGGTTGGTTCGACCGCAGCTCCGCGCAGCACTGACCTTCAGGGAATCTCTGATCAGTGTCAAGAGTGGATTGATTTGCTGCAGTCAATGGATGACGTCGAAATTAGTGGCTCTGTGCGTGATGAACTATTGAGTCAGATTGAACATCTGATCTGGTTGATCGACAACGTACACATCTTCGGCGCTGCCAGAGTTTCGACTGAAGCAAGCAGGGTCATCGGCTCGCTGGCTCAAGCTTCCGCGACCATGGGAAACTCGAATCCTGACACTGCCAGTCGATGGGGGAAGGCGTGGATAGCGTTCATTGCGGTCTGTGTCGCATTCAACGTCGGAGCACCCATTGTGCAGGAATCAATTCAATCCGGAACGGCCGTTGTGAAGGAGATAGCGAGCGTTGTGGATGACGTCAGGGGTGCAGAGTAGCCGCATGTGGGCACTCTGCAATATCTGATCGTTTGAAACGTGTGTGTGGTATATGATTTCAACGCGTTGGCATGGCTAGTAATCTTTCGGTTCGCCCAAAGCGTCTATGAATGTAAGCCATGCCGGGGTTCGGACCGTAAGTATCGGTCCATGAAGATATTTGGAGTCGCGAACGAGCGTGCCACCTTTGAGGGGCGCACACTCGACGCACTCCGTCCCACTCCCCCCGCTGTACGAGGACTTGAACCACTGGTGCATCGAGGGCGCCGACATCAGGACTCCTTGCTTATGCGGTGGACGATGTCTGTGGAGGACTCAAGATCGAGCGCCTGTGCGCTGAGGTACTCGAACGCCAACCTATAACGCGCCAGTTCCTGCGGCTTCTCCATAAAGAGGCCGCCGCTGAGTAGGTCCACGTATGCCACGTCCAGGTCCGGAGTCGGGCCCCGGAGGATGGCGAAGCTGCCAACTGCCGCTGCGTGTGCGCCCTTTGAGAAGGGGAGGACTTGGACGGTGATGTGAGGGCGCTCGTTCAGGGCGAGTAGATGCCCGAGTTGCTCTCGCATGACCTCGCGACCGCCGACTTGGCGACGGAGCGCCGCCTCATCGATCACGCACCAGATGCGCGGTGGGTCGTCGCGGTCAAGGAGTTCCTGGCGCTTCATGCGGATGTCGACCATGTGCTGCACTTCGCGCTCCGGGCATTGCACCTCCGAGGCTCGGTGAACCGCCTCAGCGTAGGAACGAGTCTGGAGTAGCCCGGGGACGTACATGCAGGCGTAGTGGTCTTCGCGTACGACCTCGTCCTCAAGCGTGAGCATGAGGTTCATGGAGTCAGGGATGGGGTCGGCGAGTGATCGCCACCAGCCTTGGATCTTGGCACCCTTGGCCAGTTCGACGAGGGCGACACGTTCTGCGTCAGAGGCTCCGTATTCGCGGCAAAGGGCGTCAACGGCCGGCCACTTGACCGTTCCTTCCTTCGTCTCGTAGCGACTCAGTGTTGCCTTTGAGATGCCGACTCGTGCACCTGCTTCCTCCAGGGTCAAGCCCTCGGCTTCGCGGAGTCGGCGCAGGTCGGCGCCCAGCTGACGCCTTCGTGTGGTGGGTCCAACTGGCATGTTTCCAGCCCCTCATGTCGATCCATCAGATCGTGCTGGTTGTTCGAGCCTGACGGCAAGGCAGCGCGCGCCGGGGGCGCGTGAGGTCCAGGTGCACTCCCGTCGGTGGATAATGAGAGTTCCATTTTGAGAGTTCCAGTGCAACCCTCGGTGTGAAGGTAGTTACGCATCGCAACCTGCTGTGCAGGTGGAGGGGTTGGGGCATGGACTGCACTACGTGCACGCCGAGGACGGCGTGGGAACTCCCGTTTCTTGCGGAGCCGGAGGAAGTGGCAGCTCTGCGGCGGGTGTTACGGATCCATCTGAGGATCTGGGGCCTGCAAGAACTCACCCTCGCGGTCCAACTCTGCGTGAGCGAGTTCGTCTCCAACGTGATCACTCACGTGGGTGCAGGTACCCCGACCACCCTTGCCGTCTCTATGAACGGCACCCGCCTGCGCATCGAAGTCCACGACCCTGACACACGCGCTCTTCCGACACTCGTGGATGCGAGCGATCACGCCGAAACAGGGCGTGGCATGGCGCTCGTCACCGCCACTTCTGACCGCTGGGGTGTTCAGCTCCTCGCCGATCGGAAGGTGACGTGGTGCGAGTTCGCCACTGCTCTGCACGCGCCCGACGAGCACTGCAGCAGCCGTCGGGCAAGCCGGCTCGGGGCGGCAACGACGGAGGCGGCGGCCATCGAGGCCATCTCCGATCTTCTGCACTGGCTTCGGGCGCACGGTTACGACCCGGACGAAGCCCTGGACCGAGTTCAGATGCGCTTCGAGGCTGAACTCGGTGCCGTGGACGACCAGCTGCTCGGTCTCACGCAAGAGCGGTCGTAGCATCCACGGTTGGGGGCCCCGATGGCCGTGCTTTTTTGGCGGCGGACGAAGAGTAGGTGGATGAGAGCCTCACTCAAGGTGTAGCCGTGATAACCGGTTTGATGCGAATCAGGCTTCATGGTCCGCGATGCTCCTGCGGGTGACGTCACCTGGCGGCAACAGCGGGAAGACGAGAGTGCGGGTAGAGGAGGCCCGGCCCCGTTCCCCGCGTTCGCTGCAAGCGGGAGTGTCGCCCGATTCAGCTTCTCTGCTTGTGGTGGAGAACGGCAGACCTGATCTCTTCGGCCACTGTGTTCGGGACCTCGTGCTCCCAGTACCGCAGAACCGTCCACCCCGCCGTTCGCAGATGCTCGGTGGTTTCCTGATCGCGGGCCATGTTCTTGTCGAGTTTGGCCCGCCACCACTCCGCGTTCGCCTTCGGCTGGGTCGCATGCTGAGGGCACCCGTGCCAGAAGCAGCCGTCCATGAAGATCGCGATCTTGGCCTTGGGGAAGACGATGTCGATCGTGCGACGGGGTATGCCGGGCACCGGTACGTTCACCCGGTACCGCAGGCCCTCGGCATGCAGGAGGCGTCGGACCGCCACTTCGGGAGCCGTGTCGCGGGAGCTCTGTCGGCTCATGCGGGCGGACACGGCAGCGGAGGACGGGACGGCATCTGGCACGGAAGCATTGTGCCGGCGTACTTGAGGCGTTGTGTCGAGAGCCGCAGATCACGCCCGTTCGTCGCGACGGTAAGTCCACATCTCCGCGAGCAAGCCGTCCCGAACGCGGATCAGCCAAATCAGCCCGCTCGCTGTTGCCGCCGCACCGGCACCCCGGCTCACCTCCCCAACCGCGGCCAGCAGTTCCCCTTCGTTCAACACCGCACTGATGTCGAAGCGCAGGTCCGGCTGGGCGGCCCGGACATGCTCCACCGCCCGCTGAACGTCACCGGGCCCCGTGATCTCCGGATGCGCATGGTCCCGCCAATCCGGATGAAGAACCTCACCGGCGACAGCCGAATCGCCGGTGTTCCACATCTCGAAGTAGCGGAGCACCAACTCGCGGTCAGCAAGCCCATGTTGCTCAGTCGCCACAACCGACCCTCAGCCCCCGTGACACTCCCCATAACCCCGCCCCGACCCACACCAACAAGAAGCCCCCCGCTGCGGAGGCCAAACCACAGCCCGCCCCCGAGCCGCCAGCGTCGTCGCATACTGCGGCAACAAATCGGCATCCCCAGGCGAAGCCCCCTCAGACGCCGCGAACGCCTCATAAGAAGGCACCGTCCCCGTAACGATCCCCAGGTTCGGCGTACCGCTGGCCGCCAGCTCCCGCAGCGACCCCTCTATCGTCGCGAGGTGCTCCTCGTGCGAGGGGTACTCCACCGCGAGGGACTCGTACGCCCCCACCAGCTCGGTCAACTCCCCCTCGGGCCAGTGCAGTACAGCCACCGGGAACGGACGCGACAGCGCCTCCCGGTACGCCCCCAACTCCGCCCGTAGACGCGAGATCTCGGCCTCAAGCTCCGCCGGGTTGTCCGACCCCAGCGACCACACCCGCTTCGGGTCGTGCAGCTCGTCCAGGGATACCGGGGAGGAAGGGGACAAGTGGGACGAGTGCAACGTGTCCGCCAGCGTGTCCCACTCGTCGTGCGACACGCCCAGCATGCGCCGTACCCGGTGTCGGCCGTACAGCAACGGGTGGGTGGAGTACGGGGGTTCGGGTACGTCCGTCAGGAGCAGCGTCACGCCCTCCGTGAACGTCTCCTGCGCCGCCTCCAACTCGTCGTGGGACTCCAGGGACTCCGCGACGATCACCCAGGGGGCGGGATCGCGGGGGGACGTTGTCCGCACCCCGTCGATGATCGCCCTGGCCTCGGCCTCGTGGCCGTACTCCCAGAGGTTGGAGGCCTTGAGGGCCCGTACCAGATGCGGGGTCTCCAGGGCGTCCGCCGAAGACAGCAGGCGGTCGTAGAGCGCGGTGGCGGCGGGGCGGTCGCCGGCCAGTTCCAGGTGGGCCGCGGCCTGGAGGAGCAGGGCTTCGGCGTCCTCGGGGTAGCGGGCGGCGGTCCGTTCGAGGCGGGCCGCTTCGGCGGGGTGGTCGACGTTCTCGGCGGGCGTGTCGGGGCGCATGAACGACACGGTACTGCCGATGCCGACACAGATGGAGGCAAGGGCAGAGATATGCCCAGGTCGGCCGGTGAGAGGGGCGTGGGGGAGTGGTGAGGGAGCCACCGGAGTCCGCCCCACGGGGAACACCGGGTGGCTTCCCGGTTTCCGCCAGTTTTACGACCACCTCGCCCTTGCCGCCGCCTCGCTTCCACGACCCCGGCGCTTCCAATACTCCTGCGCCTCTACGACCCCAGCGCTTCTACGATCCCTGCGCCTCTACGATCCCTGCGCCTCTAGGCCCCCTGCGTCTCTACGACTCCCGCGCCTCTACGACCTCTCCACCTCCCGTTGCCCCACCCGACTCCACCCCCACCCCTCTCCCGCCACCCGCAACCCCTCCCCCACACACCGCAACCCCTATAACCCCCAACCCCACCCCCACGATCCCCGCCCCCACATACAACGGAGCCGCGTACCCCCACCCCGCGCTGATCACCAGGCCCCCCAACCACGCCCCCACCGCGTTCCCCACATTCGACGCGGAGACGTTCGCGCTGGCCGCCAGCGGTACGCCCCCTGCCGCGTCCGTCACGCGCGTGATCATCCCGGGGACCGCCGCGAACCCGAACACGCCCAGGAGGAAGACCAGGATCACCGAGGCCGGGCGGCTGCTCGCCAGCGCCCCGAACACTGTCAACGTTGCCGCCAGGCCGGCCAGGGACACGAGCAACGTGGCGTCTCGGTTGTGGTCGGCGCCACGGCCGCCCGCGATGTTGCCGACGACCAGCCCCGTGCCGTAGACCACCAGCAGCCAGGCCACGTCCGTCGTCGAGAAGCCCGTGACGCGGGTGAAGGTGTACGCGAGGTAGCTGAACGCGCCGAACATGCCGCCGTAGCCGAGGGCCGTGGCCGTCAGCGTCAGCCATACCTGGGTGGAGCGGAAGGCGTGCAGTTGCGTGCGAAGGTTGGCCCTTCCCTCCGTCGCTCCCGCCCAGGCCGGTACCAGTACCGCGATGGCGACCAGCGCGACCCCACCGATCGCCGTGATCGCCCAGAACGTCGCGCGCCAGCCCCACCGTTCGCCGACGAGCGCGCCGAACGGGACGCCCAGCACGTTCGCCACCGTCAGGCCGGCGAACATCACCGCGACCGCGCGCGAGGCCCGTTCGGGAGGGACCAGGCGGCGGGCGACCAAGGAGCCGATGCCGAAGAACGAGCCGTGGCAGAGGGCCGCCACTACTCGGCCGAGCAGCATCACGCCGTAATTCGGGGCCAGCGCCGACAGCAGGTTCCCTACGACGAACAGGGCCACCAGGCCTACCAGGACCGGCTTTTGGGGCAGGGCAGCCGTCGCCGCCGTCACCGCGATCGCGCCCACCGCGACCGTCAGGGCGTAGCCGGAGATCAGCCAGCCCGCGGCGGCGGTGGACACGTTCAGGCTGCGGCTCACCTGCGGGAGCAGCCCGGCGATCACGAACTCGGTCAGACCGATTCCGAAACCGCCGAGCGCGAGTGCCACCAGCCCGAAGCCGGGGCCGGGGCCGGGGCTGAGCCCGGGTCGGCCGTCAGGACCCGTGTGCGGCTCAACTCCCTTCAGAATCCCGGCCAGTTCAGATCACCACCCCGTCGATCTGCAGCGTCTGCACCGCCCCCGCCGCGAACGTCGCGCTCACCGTCTTGCCGCTCAGATACGTGTCCGAGTGGGAGGCGTAGAGGTCGCCCCCGCCGCCCGTCACCGTGTTCCAGCGCGGGACCAGGCCGCTAGAACCGCCCGCCACCGTCGTGAACTTGGACAGGTCGAAGGTCAAAGTCGTCGACGACGAGCCTGTGTTGGCGGCGACGATCACCAGCCGCTTCGCCGACGCGTCGTAGCCCGCCGCCGCGTAACTCACCCCCGTGTCGAGGATGGTCATGCCGGGGCGGATGTGACGGCTGAACTGGGCCATCACGTAGTACTTCGTCTGCACCGCGCCGGCCGTGAGCGTGCTCTGGTCGTACGCGATCATCGCCCAGCCCGAACTCGGGTCCATGACCTGCCAGTAGGTCCACGCCGTGGGGTGCAGCCAGCGGAAGTCGTAGAGCAGGTTGCTCGCCAGCGTGAGGCCCGTGGAGTCGCTGTCGCCCGTCTCCGAGTTCCAGAGGGCCTTGCCCGCCGTGGTGACAACGTCCGTGTACAGCAGGTCTCTACGGCCGCCCGAGCCCTGGTAGCCGTGGACGTTGACGCGGTTGACGTAGCCCTTCGTCGTCGCGCTGAAGGCGCTCCAGGTGGTGCGGGCCAGGTCGTAGCTCGTCTCGTCCGAGGCCGAGATCTTCGTGCTCGTCAGGCCGCGCGCGTCCAACTCGCTGCGGACATAGGGGAGTACGGCTGCCTGGACCGTCGAATCCATGTGGCAGCCCTCCTGCGTACCCGTCGCCGTCCACCAGCTCGACGAGGGCTCGTTGAAGGCCTCGACCGTCGCGAAGTTCACTCCCCAGTTGTTCTTCGCGTAGAGGGCCACGGCCGCCAGGTGGGAGGCGTGCTGGCGGTAGTTCCAGGTCTGGAGGTTGTTGCCGCCGCCCGCCGCGCCCGACGGGTTGTGGTTCGAACACATCCACCACATGGGGGAGTTGGCGAACAGCTCGGTCGTCGCGCCGCGCGAGGTGGCCTTCACCAGCATCGCCCGCTGGGTGGCGTCCGCCGTCCAGTCCCAGGCCGAGGACGTGGGGTCCTCGTTGTTCCAGTCCTGCCAGTAGCCCTCGATCTGCTTGAACGCGGGGATGTTGGCGGAGGCGACCATCGACTCGCCGTTCACCGTGTTCCAGCTGCTCGCGCCGAGGTTGTAGCGGGCGATGTTGAGACCCAGGCCGGGAAGCGATTTCCCGTTGTACGTCGTCGACTTGGTGGTGAAGAAGATGTCGGCGAAGTCGTCCCGGGCGCCGAAGACGTTAGCCCACCAGGCCAGCGAGGTGCCCCAGCCCTCCCAAGTGCCGTACTTCGTCGCCGGGTTGACCGCGATCGTCGCGTCGGCCCGTGCGGTGCCGGTCGCCAGGGCGGTGCCGAGGAGCCCACCGCCCGCTGCGGCCAGCAGGGTTCTGCGTCGGATCATCTCTACTCCCGATTCGCTCAACCGCCGGTCGTCCCACCGGCGTCGGCCATCCCCCCGGCTCGTGCCATCAGGAAGCATCGGGTGTGGTGCGCGAGGTTGTCGAGGGTTGTGACACCCCTTTCTAAAACCCGTGTACGAAGGATCGAACGGGCACCCTTTCCGGTAATCGGAGCCATGAGTCTGGTGAGTTCGCGAACCGGCCCTTATCGTGCGGCCCATGCGGGTTCCCGTCGTGCAGCACCGCAGCCGTCGACGCCGTGCGCTGGGCCGACGCGCCCTGTGGACCGGTGGGGAGTTCCTCGTCACTGCCGGGGTCGTCCTTCTGCTCCTCGTCGTCCACCAGCTGTGGTGGACCAACCGGGAGGCCCGTCAGGGCGCCGAGCATCAAGTGCAGGCGCTGGAGCGGCAATGGGCGACGCCCGGTGCGGTGAGTGGGAGTACCCCGTCGGCCAACACCGGTCTGGCGGGCGGCAGTTCACCGCGCCGGAGCACCTCGGCCGATGGCTCGACCACGGTCACCGGTTCCGCCGCCGGCCCCCGCCGCTCCCAGGCCTACGCCATCCTCACCATCCCTCGCCTCCACCTCCGCGTCCCGGTCGCGGAAGGCGTCAGCAAGCGGAACGTGCTCAACAAGGGGTATGTCGGCCACTACCCCGGCACCCAACAGCCGGGCCAGGCAGGGAACTTCGCGCTCGCCGGGCACCGCAACACCCACGGCGAGCCGTTCAGGTATCTCCCGCGACTGCGCCTCAAGGACACCGTCCGGGTCGAGACGAGCGCGGCCACCTACACGTACACGGTCGACAAGATCCTGCCGCAGACCTCCGCCGCCGACTCCGGCGTGATCCGGCCGATCCCGCGCTCGACCGTCAAGCCGGCCTATGGCTACAGCAGCGCCGGTTACTACGTCACCCTCACCACCTGCACCCCGGAGTTCACCTCCCGGTACCGCATGGTGGTGTGGGGCACGCTCACCTCGACGCATCTCCGTTGATTCACTGATTCACCGGATTCCTCCGGGATGCCCTGGCGTTCAGGCCGGGGAGGAATCGGACTCCTGCGGAGCAGGGCAGGGAAAGGCGACTCGCCGTCAGGGCGATTCGGCGTCTGCCACGGCGGCGTCGCGCTCGACCTCCAGGCGGTAGACGATCTCGGAGTTGAGGGACCTGCGGGCGGACTTGGCCTGAGCGGCCAGCCATTCGTGGAGGTCGGCGGGCAGGCGGAGGGTGATGCGCTTCTCTTCATCCATGACTCCAGAGTAGTGGTCTTCCGCCTCTTGACCAGTGGTAAGATGACACCATGACGACATGACAGAAGGCGGTGGAGGGGACTGAGCGCGCCCGGTACACCTACCGGCTTCGCATGTCGTCGACCGCCCGCACCGCGCTGCTCGCCGAGTGGGACCGCTGCCGGTGGATCTGGAACGAATCCGTGGCCAAGTCCCGCGCCGTGCACGCCCACAACAAGGCCAACCCGGACGACAAGGTGACGTGCGGCCCGGCCCAGCTCGACAAGATGCTGACCGAAGCCCGCGCCAAGACATCGTGGCTGCGTGAAGGCGCGTCGGTGCCGCAGCAGCAGGTCATCCGGGACTTCGCCACGTCCCGTTCCAAGGCTCTGAAGGACATCGAGAAGCGGCTGCCGATGCGGCAGCGCGCGGGCATGCCCCGGCACAAGAAGAAGCGTGAGGCGCTGCCCACGCTGAACTACACCACCCGGGGCTTCCGGCTGAAGGACGGCTGTCTCCACCTCGCAGGCGGCATCGCCTTGACGGTGGTGTGGTCCCGCGAACTCCCGTCCGCGCCCTCCAGCGTGCGCGTGTACCGGGACGCGGTGGGGCACTGGTACGCCTCGTTCGTCGTCGCCACCGAGGTCCAGCCGCTTCCCGCGACCGGCGCGGTGCTCGGCGTGGACTGGGGCGTCAAGGAGACCGCCACCACCACGAGCAACGCCCACGACCTGCCGCACGCCGAGCACGGCAAGCGCGCGGCACAGCGTCTCGCCCGCTACCAGCGGATGATGGCCCGCCGTAAGCCCGCGCGCGGGCAGGCCGCGTCCAAGGGCTACCGCGAAGCGCAGAAGCAGACCGCGAAGCTGCACAAGAAGGTCGCCCGGCAGCGGCAGGACACCGCCCGCAAGTGGGCCAAGAACGTGGTCCGCGACCACGACGCCATCGCCGTCGAGGACTTCCGCCCGAAGTTCCTCGCCAAGACCACCATGGCCCGCAAAGCCGCAGACGCGGCGATCGGCGCCACCAAGACGGCCCTGATCGAAATGGGCCGCAAGCACGGACGCGATGTGCGTCTCGTGCACCCCGCGCACACCACCATGGACTGCGCGTCGTGCGGAGCGAGAACCAAGCACGCACTTCCTCTTTCGGAACGTACCTACACCTGCACCATGTGCGGAGTCGTATCCCCTCGGGATAAGAACTCCGCCCGCGTGATGCTCGTCCGGGCTGGTCTCAACCCGGCTGGTGTCGAGGGCGTAAGACCTCCGGGAGCGCTGCTCCCAGAGGCGGCCTGAGCCAGGAATCCCCTCCCTTCAAGGAGGGGAGGACGTCAATAGGCAAGGACTACGCGGACACGAGACAGGAGTGCTCGATCGCCCGGGCGCTGGAGGTGGTCGGGGAGCGCTGGACGCTCCTCGTCGTCCGGGACGCCCTCTACGGCGTACGGCGCTACAACGACTTCCTCGCCCACCTCGGCATCCCGCGCGCGGTCCTCGCCGCCCGCCTCCAGGCACTCACCGCCGAGGGCATCCTCGAAAAGCGCCGCTACCAGGAGTCCCCGCCGCGCGACGAGTACGTCATCACGGAGCGCGGGATCGCCCTGTGGCCGGTGCTGCGCTCGCTCGGCCGGTGGAGCCGCGAGCAGTACGACGAGACGCGGCTGCGCTACTTCCGGCACGCGGACTGCGGCACCGAACTCGGCTCCTACGGCGAGTGCCCCACCTGCGCCGTCGTCGTCCCCGTCGCGGATGTCATCATGGACCCAGGCCCCGGACTCGACCCGGACCCGGCGGACCCGGTCAGCCGGGCGTTCCTCAAACCGAGGCGACTGCTCCAGCCGATCGAGACCGATCCCGTGTAGCGTTCGGGACATTCGAGATTCGAGACAACGGGCCGTACGAGAACGGTAGTTGGGGAGGGGGCGGGCCATGAACCACCAGCATCGGGCGAGTGCCCTGCTGCTCCTCTTCCTGCTCCCGATGGTGCTGGTGGACACCGGCAGCCTCCCGGCCGCCGTCGCGCTCGCCGCGACCGGCACCGCCCTCGCCGTCTGCGCCCTCCTCACCGCGCGCAGCGCGCCCGGCGTACCGCCCACCCGGGTCCGTACGGCCATCCGCGACCGGGCCCGCCGTACGGCGTTCCTGCCCCAGCGCGATCCCGACGCCTCGGGCCGCCCACGCCCCCGAGCCCCCGGACACACCCTCCGGACGACCACCGCGTAAGGCATCTCCTTCTGTCGCCTTCTCGCGCGGGCCGTCACGTCGCCATGCCCACTCCCGGCACGACGAGACCCACGGAGGGCTCACCCATGTCCGTTTTCGCTGCCCTGGTCGACCAACTCGCCGCTCTGCTCCACCCGTTGTTCGGCGCGACCGCGGCCGCCGCCGCGATAGTCCTGTTCACCGCTCTAATACGACTCCTCGTGCATCCCCTGTCGCGGGCCGCGGCGCGCGGACAGAAGGCGCGGGCCCAACTCCAGCCACGGGTGGCCGAGTTGCGGAAGCGGTACGCGAAGCAGCCCGAGAAGCTGCAGAAGGCCGTACTCGAACTGCACGCCGAGGAGAAGGTGTCGCCGCTGTCCGGACTGCTGCCGACCCTCCTCCAACTCCCCGCGTTCTTCCTCCTCTACCGCCTGTTCTCCGGCGGCGGCGACGGCCTGCTCTCCCATCAGCTGTTCGCCGCGCCGCTCGACGGCCGCTGGACCGACGCGCTGGCCGGGGACGGGATGTTCGGGCCGGCCGGACTCGTCTACGTCGGGCTGTTCCTCGTCGTCGCCGCGGTCGCGACCTTCACCTACGTCCGCACCCGGCGAGCGGCCGTCGACACCGGCACCGGCGCCGGCGCCCTCGGCAAGGTGCTGCCCCTCCTGTCCTACGGCACGCTCGTCACCGTGGCCGTGGTGCCGCTCGCCGTCGCGCTGTACGTGGTGACCAGCGCGGCCTGGAGCGCCGTGGAACGGGCGGTTCTTTACACGTGACGACAGCCTGACCGCCCGCGGTTACGGTCCAGTCCGTGAACCAGGTATTGCGGACTGGACCGTGAGCTTGGAGGATCGACCAGTCCTCCGATGGCTGCACCCATCGGTCGACCGTCCGCGATCGATGGAGATGGTGAACATGAAGCTGCTGCGAGTCGGTACGGCGGGGGCGGAGCGGCCCGCGCTGCTCGACGCCGAGGGGACCCTGCGGGACCTGTCCGGCATCGTCCCGGACATCGACGGGCCGCTGCTCGCCGACGCCGCCGCGCTGGGCCGGATCCGGGCCGCGGCCGACGCCGGGGAGCTGCCCGCGCTGGACGCCGACGGGCTGCGGGTCGGGCCGCCGCTGGCGCGGATCGGCAAGGTCGTGTGCATCGGGCTGAACTACCACGACCACGCCCGCGAGACCGGCGCCGAGCCGCCCGCCGAGCCGGTGATCTTCTTCAAGGCGGCGGACACGGTCGTCGGGCCGTACGACACCGTGCTTGTCCCTCGCAACTCCGTGAAGACCGACTGGGAGGTCGAGCTCGCCGTCGTCATCGGGCGTACGGCGCGTTATCTGGAGTCCCATGAGGAGGCGCTCGCGCATGTCGCCGGGTACGCGGTCGCGCATGACGTGTCCGAGCGGGAGTTTCAGATCGAGCGGGGCGGGACGTGGGACAAGGGGAAAAACTGCGAGACGTTCAACCCGTTGGGGCCGTGGTTGGTGACGGCGGACGAGGTCGACGATCCGCAGGGTTTGTCGCTACGGCTGTGGGTGAACGGGGAGTTGAAGCAGGACGGGACGACCGCCGAGCAGATCTTCCCGGTCGCCGAAGTGGTGCGCTACGTCAGCCAGTTCATGACCCTGTACCCCGGGGACGTCATCAACACCGGTACGCCGGCGGGGGTTGCTCTTGGGCAGCCTGAGCCCAAGCCGTTCTTGCGGGCCGGGGATGTTGTTGAGCTGGAGATCTCGGGGCTTGGGCGGCAGCGGCAGGAGTTCAAGGACGCCTAAGGGGTGGAGGCTGCGCGTTGTTTTGCGGGTGCGCGGCCGTTGTGGCTGGTCGCGCCCACACGGCGGAGCCGCAAATCGATACAGCCCCGCGCCCCTAAAAGGGCATCACGTTCACGTCAGTAGAGAGGCCAGCTTGCGCCAAGCGTCGCGTGGGAGGGAATCGCGTGGGGCTCCGTCGACCACCTGGAGCGCCACGTGGTCTGCGCCTGCCGTTAGGAAGGCGTCGATCCTCGCGCGGATCGAGGACTCGTCGCCCCATGCGAACACCGCGTCCACCAGGCGGTCGCTGCCGCCGTCTGCGATGTCGGCCTCGGTGAAGCCGTTGCGGAGGAAGTTGTTGGTGTAGTTCGGGAGGGCGAGGTACATGGCGAGGTAGTCGCGGGCCAGGGTGCGGGCGCGGGTGGGGTCCGACTCCAGGACCACCTTCAACTCCGGGGCCAGCAGCGGGGTTTCGCCCAGGAGGTCGCGGGCCTTGGCCGTGTGTTCGGGGGTGACCAGGTACGGGATCGAGCCGGCCGAGCGGTCCCGGGCCAACTCCAGGGACTTCGGGCCGAGGGCGGCCAGGAGACGGCGGTCGGCGGGGACTCCGGCGGCGTCCAGGGCGTCCAGGTAGCTCACGAGTGCCGAGTACGGGCGGCGGTACTGGTCCGCCAGCTTGGCGTGGCTCACCCCGAGGCCGAGCAGGAAGCGGCCGGGGTGGGCCGCCTCCAACTCCGCGAAGCTCGCGGCGCTTTCGGCCGCGTCGTACTGCCAGATGCTCTGGATGCTGGTGCCGACGGTGAGCGTCGAGGTCGCCTCGATGAGCGGTACGGCGTGCCGGGCGGCGCTGCTGCCGCCCAACCAGACGGCGCCGTAACCGAGTTGCTCCAGCTCGGCTGCCGCGTCGGCGAGTTCACCGCGCTGGGCCGGATCCTCGGAGCGCAGGCCCGCGCTCCAGATGCCGTACCGCCCGACCGTTTCCCTCAGCTTCTTCGGCGTATCGCTCATCGCTGCTGTTCCCTCCGCTGTCGTACCTGGACCTGTGGACAGTGCCAACCGGAGTCGGGTCCGGCTTAATCCCGTGCGTCGTCCAGGAACTGCTCCAGCGCCGCCACCACGAACCGGTGGTCCTGCAACTGTGGCAGCCCGCTCACCGTCACCGTGCCGATCACGCCCACGCCCTCGACCCTGATCGGGAACGAGCCGCCGTGTGCCGCGTACTCGTCCGGGTCGAGGCGGGAGGAGTCCTCGAAGGTGCTGCCCTTGGCGCGGAAGCGGGTGCCGACCAGGTAGGACGCGGCGCCGAAGCGCTCGACCACCTTGCGTTTACGGTCGATCCACGCGTCGTTGTCGGGGGACGAACCCGGCAGCGCCGCGTGGAAGAGCTGCTGACCGCCGCGCCGGATGTCGATGGCGACCGGCGCCTGGCTCTCGCGGGCCAGTTCCACGAGGAGCGAACCCAGTGTCCAGGCGTCGTCGTAGGTGAAGCGCCGGAACACCAAGTGCCGTTCCTGCGCTTCGAGTTCCTCGACCGTCGGGGTGATCTCGGGGGCGATCCGCTGGGTGATCGCGGGCTTGTGCTGGGTCACAGGGTCACCGTCACTCCGTCGCGGGCGCTGCGGCGCGCGGCTTCCAGTACGTCGAGGGTGGCGGCCGCCTCCAGGGCGGTCACCGGGTTGGGGGCGCCGTCACGGAGGGCGGCGGCGACGGCCGCGTAGTACGCGGGGTAGTCGCCGGGGAGGGTCGGCTCGGGGCGGCCGCCGCCGGTGAGCGGGGACTCGCCGGCGCCGACTCGGCCGTAGAGGGACTCGGGTTCCTGGCCCCAGCTGTCCGCCGTGCCCGGGCGCTTGCCGTCGCGCAGGTCCGCCTCCTGGGGGTCGAGGCCGTACTTCACATAGCCCGCCTTGGAGCCCAACACCCGGAAACGCGGGCCGAGTTGAGCGGTGGTCGCGGAGACGTACAGGTGCGAGCGGACGCCGTTCGTGTGGGTCAGCGCGAAGAACGTGTCGTCGTCCGTCTCCGCGCCCGGGCGGCGGATGTCCGACTCGGCGTACACGGAGGCGACGGGGCCGAAGAGGGCCAGCGCCTGGTCCACGACATGGCTGCCGAGGTCGTAGAGGAGACCTCCGATCTCTGCCGGGTCGCCGGACTCGCGCCAGCCGCCCTTGGGCTGCGGGCGCCAGCGCTCGAACCGGGACTCGAAGCGCCAGACGTCGCCCAGTTCGCCCTCGGCGAGGAGCTTGCGCAGGGTCAGGAAGTCGTTGTCCCAGCGGCGGTTCTGGAAGACGGAGAGGAGCAGGCTGTGCTGCTCGGCGAGGGCCGCCAGCTCGCGGGCCTCGGCGGCGGTGCCGGCGATCGGCTTGTCCACGACGACCGGGAGGCCGGCCTTGAGGGCGGTGGTCGCGAGCGCGACGTGCGTCTTGTTCGGGGACGCGACGACGATCAGGTCCAGGTCGTCGGCGCGGGCGAACAGGTCCTCGGGGGTCGCGGCCGTGCGGACGTCGGGGAACTCCGCGCGGGCCTGTTCCTGCCGCTCCGGGTTCGAGGTGACGACCGTGTCGAGGGTCAGGCCCTCGGTGGCGGCGATCAGCGGGGCGTGGAAGACGGAGCCCGCGAGGCCGTAGCCGACGAGGCCGACGCGGAGGGGGGTGCGAGTGGTGCGTCCAGTCATGCCCTCCACTTTCGCAACGCTGTTGCCAAAGTGCAAGTGGTGGGGACAATGGGGGTGTGAACAGTGCGCGGGGCGGGACAGCGGCGGGGGCGACGACAGGGGTCGGGGTCGGTTCGGCGAGTGCGGCGGGGGCAAGGCCGGGGGTCGGTTCGGCCAGTGTGGTGGGCGCGAATCTGCTCGCCGTGCGCAGCCACAACGCCGCGCTGGTCCTCGACCTGCTGCGGACGGCCGGCACGGACGGGATCAGCCGCCTCGAACTCGCCGACCGCACCGGGCTCACCCCCCAGGCCGTCAGCAAGATCACCGCCCGGCTGCGGGACTCCGGCCTCGTCGCGGAGGCGGGGCGGCGCGCGTCCACGGGCGGGAAACCGCGTACGGTCCTGCGGTTGGTGCCGGAGGCAGGGCACGCGGTGGGGGTGCATCTGGACCGGGACGAGTTGCGGGTGGTGCTGGTCGATCTCACGGGTGCGGTGGTGGGGGAGCGGGGGGCTCCGCTGGATCTGGGGGCGGGGGCTGAGGTTGTTGTGGAGGCGGTGGCTCGGGAGGTCGAGCGGTTGGTGGGGGAGAGA